>CALRJJ020000121.1:0-10136 GCA_943367505.1 Flavobacterium psychrophilum
CTGGGGATGACCAGCAAGAATAGTCAGGGCACTTGTTGCTGCCATTAACGAGAGCTGCAGGGTTGCCCATTTTGTTCTGTGGCGCAGAACTTCGACGAAGTAGAGCAAAAGCGGCAGCCAGGCCGCTGTTTGTATTATCTGTACGTGCCGTAATTCTGAAATTTGGTAGCCGCCAAAGCCATAGATAAAACCGGCCAACAATGCAGCTAGGTTTGATTTTGTCAGGCGGTAGGCAAATAGTGCAGCAAACAAGGCGCTGAGAAAATAGGCGCTGAGCAAATATAGATTCCAGCCCTGGTAGCCTGGAATCAAGAACTTAGAGATAAAACAAATTGGATAGAAAAGACAGGTCTGGGGATCCGCCAGCACCGGAAAGCCTGTCAGTAAAAGCGGTGTCCAGAAGAATCCAGGTGAGGCAAAGGCCGGATAGTTTTGCACGCGCCCATCTTCAGCGGCAAAAATAAAACCATGTCCTATCTTTTCGCTATAAATTAACGCCAGAGACAGACCGTAGATAAGCGAGTAAAAGAGCCATTGAAAGCGCTTGCTTTGGCCTTCCTCCACTTTTGCGCTTTCTGGTTTCTCTAAGTTATTCATTGGACCTTTAGCTTTGCTTTTAGCGCTTGATCAAAATTACAGAGTTATCGTCTTTGAAAAGAGCTTGCCAAGCCCCGTCGCGAGTTAGTCTGGAAACTATTGGTGCTCTTGAAGGAAAAAATACCCAGCTAATTTGATATTGCTCTAATAGTTTTTGCCAGGGGCCGCGACAATTTGCCATTTGCCAGAAGTCTAGTGTGATTTTATCGCCGTAGACATCAAAGCGTGTGTCAATGAACACTTTCGCCTTGTCTCCGTCACTCAATACCATAACGTCACCATACTGGGGATCGTTGAGTAGGCGACCGGCAGGTCTTGTCTTGTTTATTAGTTTGAGTGCCTCTTCGGGCACGACAAAGCCAAAAGTACTACTGGGCAAAGTGGCGTGAAAGAGCGAAATGGCAGTGTTTACGCCCAAAACAGCCAGAGCTAGTGGAAGTAAATAGTAGCGAGTTCTAATTGTCGGCAGGTTCCATTGAGCAAGAGCTTGTCTGTGTGTGACCAAGAATTGGTAGACAAAGCCCATGGCTAGTATGGCGGCGAAGGGCACCAGGCGTCGGCTTTGCAATGCTGCAAAAAAGCCTGCTAGAGAAAGAATTAGCCAGGGCAAGTGGTGGAACGTTGCTTGCGAAAAGTGTTGATGTTTTAGCTTGTGCTTGATTTGAATCACTATGTCAGTGACAAGACCGGCTAAAAGAGCCAAACCTATGATGTCAAAGGCGAGGAAGTCGAAAGAAAGTAGCTCGTAAGTTGTAAGGGGAAATAACTCTTGGTTGTACTTATTTGCCTGGGAAAAAAAGAGATGGGGCAAGTATTGCCAGAGGTTTACACCATAGGGGGTGAGCAAACTACCAATTAAGCCCCCGAGAAAGCTTGCCAAAAGTGGCACACGCGGAATTAGTAAGGATGTAACCGCCAGCACGATCAAGCCAAGAACAAAACCGGTGTGAAGATTGGCCCAGATGGCAAAAAACAATGCAGCGCTAGAACCGTAGGCGAAGAATGGCAGACTGCCTTTGCTTTCACTGAGTTTGACCACCGTGGCAATCAGTAGAGCGAGGAACAAGTATGAAAATATTTCCGGACGGCAGGGAAAGTGAAAGCTGCCAGCGCTAATGGCTAGACTGGCTGATAAAGCCACAAGCAGTGGGGAAATGCGCAAAACGTTGGCTGCGGCAAGCGGCACCATGATGAAGCTAATAACAATTGTTATAGCTGTAAAGTAGAGAAGGGCAGCGGCCCCGCCGACTTTATTGATTGCCGCAAATATCAGAGCACTGAGCCACTGGTAGACAATATAGGGCTGTTTGTCTGCAAGCTCAGAAGTCAATGTCCATGAAAATGGATCTACAGCTGGAAGGCTAGCGTGTTGATAGATGTGCTGACCTAAGGCTACCAGCCAGCAGGTGTCGGGATCGCTCAGTGCCGTTTGGCCGCTCATAAAGCCAAAGTACAAATTAGCCAGACAAAAGCAAACAATGAAGGCCCAGCTTATTATTTTGCTGGGTTCAAAGTTGGTTTGTTTCATTCTTGGCAGTCAGAGTCTACTGAGCGTATTTAACGGAGCAGCCGTATGACTGAGTCGAAGCAACTTTAGGTGTTTGGTTTTTAAGCAGAGAATCAAGGGCGGCGCGAACGTAGTTCTTGGCAGTTTTGACTTCTTCAGCGTCAGTACTAGTTTTGTCGTCGATAGCGCCAGCGTAAGCTAGTTCGCCTTTCTTATCGATTACAAACATGTGCGGTGTGGTCTTGGCACCATAGAGGTGGCCAACAGTGCCGTCACTATCAATTAGTATCGCGGTTGGTGAAGCACCGGCTGCTTTCATCGCAGCGTTATGCTCAGCATTGCTTTGGAAGCCCTGTTTGCCTTCAGCCGAACTAACAATCGACAACCAGATTACATCTTTACCGGTGTACTCTTTTTGCAAAGCTTGCATGTTGCCAGAGCTGTAGTGCTTCTTAACGAAGGGGCAGCCATGATTGAGCCACTCAAGCACAACCAACTTACCCTTATAAGACGATAGGGTTTGTTTCTTGCCATTGGTATCAGTCAATGTGAAATCTGGTGCGGCTTTGCCGACTTTTGCTGCAGTGCTATTTTCGGACGCAGCCCGTACGAATTTGCCATCGGCGAATTCGGAAGACATGTAGACGCCCGCAGTCAAAATTAGCAGAGCGGCTAGCTTTTGAGTAATTTTGGAAGAGACGTTCATTGCTCACCTGTCATAAGATAAGAGTCCTTTATACTAACCGATTATTCTAGATTGGCGCCATTTAACAATGACTTTAGCTTTATTGCTCTTTTTAGGCATTGTCAAAGCTTTGGGCTTATGACTGGAAAGTCGGAGTAGGCCTTTATTTGCGATTGACAAGTGGAGCTCTTTTTCTAAATCTCGCTATAATTGAACTGGTCGTTGATTGCTGCAACCAAGATGGGGATATAGCTCAGTTGGTAGAGCGCACGGATCGCACCCGTGAGGCCAGGGGTTCGAATCCCCTTATCTCCAAATTCTATTTATCTGACTGATTTGGAGTGTATCCAAATTTAGCCGCCCAGTAATTTACCCGGGCGGCAGGAATTTGGCGCAGAAATTCTTCAATGTTCTCTTTTTTACTGCTAGGTTCGGTGGTTTCAAGTCTTTCAATGCTGGGGAGCTGCTTTAGGGCACTAGTCCAATCACACAAGGGAAGCTGTTTGTAATTCTTTTCAAAGTCGCTATCGTGGGTGCTGGCTGAAGTATCTTCGATAAACGGTGCGCGTGCGCTTTTCAGCTTTAGTGTTCTCAGATTCTTGTGTTTAGCCAGAGCTCTAATGCTATCTTGGCTAAGCCAGTCGTCGCCATGGTTGACCAGCACTAGTGTATTCAGCGCGGGCATTGGCGGCAGCTCTTGTACTACTTCATCTATATTGGCGCACTTTTCTAGGCGGAGCTCATGTAAGTGTGACAGTGTTTTTAGCCTGCTGAAAGGCTTACCGTTAAAACTTAGCCTCTTGAGCCAGAGTGATTTTAAATTTTCTATTTTATCTAGGTTGGTCAGGTCTGAGTCTTTGATTTTTCCTCCATCTAGGTTAAGCACGTTGAGTTTTCTCCAGCGGCCTAAGCGCCTAGTCGCCTCTCCCGCATCATCTAAGGAGTCAAGATGGAGAGTGAAAACATCATTTGGCTGAAACTTATCTAGAATTGATGGGCATTTTTGTAGGTAATGGTTCAAACGCAGATAGATATTTTCATTGGCCGGAATTTTGACCGCTCCCTTTACTTCAACGAGTTCGGTTGTGTCGCCTCTAATTTCGCCGATAACGGCTACGGTTGGAAATTTGAAGCACCGCATTTCTCTGCCATCTATTTTTCTAACTTCACTAGAGAAGTTGGGGCTATCCGCCAGGGCTTTAATTGTGGCCGGGTCTGTCACGCCGCTTAACTTATTTCCGTTAGCCAGCATTGGTTTGATCTGATTAAAGTCGGCATATTCTTTTCTATTGCTTTTTTGTTCTTGAACATGTTTTGCTTTACTGGTTACTGGCTTGGTTTTCTCGGTTGCACTTTTGAAGGCTACTAAGCCCATCAGGCTCCCAATAGCTATAGTGATGCTCAAAGTACTTGCCAGCGCAGCTTTACTGAATCGCCAGCTCGATTTAGGAGCCGTTATTTCTTGCGAATCATATTGATTGTCTTGCCTTGTCCCGCTCTCTTGCGTAGTGTTTTGCGTAGTATTGGTGCCTTTCTTATCTATTAGTGCGGCGCTAGCACCGATTGGTTTGTTGTCTAGTATCCGTTGCAGATCCACGGTCAGCTGGTCTGCTGATTGGTAGCGCTTTTTTGCATCTTTACTTAGGCAACGTGCCAGTAATACATCTAAGGAAGGAGCGAAACTGTTCGTCGAAGATTGACTGGAAAGCGATGGCGGCTCAGCTTCTAGATGCATCATTAAGGTGGCCATGGCACTGGCTCCGCGAAAGGGTGGCTTGCCAGTTAGGGTTTCAAAAAGAGAGCAGCCCGCTGAATAGAGATCGCTGCGTTCATCTATTTCTTCGCCGCGGCTTTGTTCCGGACTCATATACAATGGTGAGCCAAACACTTCGCCACTCTTAGTCAGTCCTTGCATGACGTTGGCGTTTTGTGATTTTAATCTAGCGATACCAAAATCAACTAGTTTTACTTGTGTTCCTTGGCTGTCTCGGGTCAGCATGATGTTGGCGGGCTTGATATCGCGGTGGATTATGCCATTCTTGTGCGCACAACTGAGTGCGCTGCTCACTTGCAGAAATATCTGTAAACCTTCTCGTGCTGTTAATGGACCTGATTCGTCGATTCTTTCAGCGAGTGATATTCCCTCTAGCCAGTCCATAACAAAGTAGGGGCAGCCTTTATCAACGCCCATGTTGTAAATCGACACTATGTTTGCATGATTGAGCTTGGCTAGTGAGCGCCCTTCTATTTCAAAGCGCCGCCAGCTGAGGTTGTTGATTTGAGATGGTGCGAGGAGTTTGAGGGCGAACTGCTTTTCAAGAAATAGATGTTGTACGCGATAGACTACCCCCATTCCGCCTTGACCGATTAAGTCAATTAGCTGATATGTGCTACCGATAATGTCACCACTACTAAAGTGGTGCTCGGCGTTGGCGCTGCTGCGAAATATGACCGTCTGGGCTTGCTTGTCTATTTCAATAGTCACTGTTTCGGTCTCGTTGGGGGACGGCTGACAGTTCACTCATGGTTTGGATAACGCGATAGAACCGCTTACTTTCTTAACTTGATATTGGAAAGAAATATTCCCGATTGCCGAGCTTCACCGGGTAGGCTAGGTTGAACTTATAGGCCTGATTTATATTTTCAACTTGCCGCTGGCACGAAATAGGTGCTATCGAGTGATTTGAATTGGGCGGCTATTTGGATGATAGCCGTATTCTTGCGCCCATGGATTTTGGCGGGCAGCAGGTACTAGCTGCAAAAACTCTACTATCTGTTCACGCTTCCACTCTGGTTTTTGTAAAACCAAGACTTGAAGATTTTTCAGTTCTGCTAGCTGATTGCGCCAGTCGTATATCGGCAATTTTGGGCTTGCCTGTCTGGAGCTGGCAAAGCCTTCGCTCGGAGAATAGCTGTCAAGTTCTTCGGTCTTGCTCTTTAGCTCAAGTATCTTCAGATTCGGTTGCCTGGCTATGGCGGTAATGCTTTTACTTTCTAGCCAATCGTTGCCGCGCGCCTCTATTCTTAGGAATTTCAGCTTGGGCAATACGGGTAGATTTTGCAAGATTTGATTGAGCTGCTTGCAATCTTCTATTTGAAGGGTATCGAGGCGCTTCAGCACTTGCAGCTTGGCAAAGATTTCGGCGTTGAAAGATAGTCTTTTTAACCAGAGAAAATCCAGCCCTTTAATATTGTCAAAATTGGCCAGTTCCTCATCTATGATTTTGCCCCCTTCTATTGTTAATGCATGAATCTTGGTCCACTTGCTCAGGCGTCTGGTGATTTCGCCAACAGCATTTGAATTTTCCACACGCAAGGTGCTGATGTCTTCGGGGTCGAACTTATCAATTAGAGAGGGACATTGCGCTGAAACAGGCCGCAAATGCAGGTCGATAACTTCATCTGCAGGCACCTTCACCTCACCTTGGGCTTCGGCATGTCCTTTTTCGAAGCGAAGCTTTCCAATTGATATTTGGCTAGGAAATTTGAAGCAACGCATTGAGCGGCCGTCAATCTTTTTGATTCCCAGGGAAAACTTTGGTGCGTTGTCAATTAGCTTGATTTGGCTTTGATCGCCTTGTTCTCTCTGTTTCTGCACGGCCGCCAACAAGACCGGATCGTCCACTATCTCTGGCGAATTTGTCTGCACAGCTCTTGTTATGTCTAGCTTTTGGCCGCTAAGTGCATCGTTCATCTTACTCGCCGTGTCATCGTCAATATCTAAAGAGAGATGAGTTGTGTCTTTCAGAATCTGCTTTTCTTTCGGCGGGCCAGATTTATTGCTGAGAGCAAAGCCGGCAGCGACCACGAGAATTGTTGAAGTAATAGAAGCCAGGGTGAGAGCTAATTTGTGAGCGCTGAAAAAATTACTTGTTTGATTCTTTTCGTTCGCGGAGTTGTCATCGACATCTTCATCATCTTCGAAGTGATCATTTCTTGCTTTTGCCGGTTCGCTGTTTCTTTTGAGATGTTGATAGTCAAGGGCTCCGCTGCCGATTGGCTTGCCATCAAGTATGCGTTGCAGGTCAATGGCTAGTTGGTCAGCTGATTGGTAGCGCAGTTTTGCATCTTTCTTCAAGCACCGTGCCACCACTTCATCAAAGGCTGTTGATATCTTTCTGTTGGCAACAAGACGTGAAGGTATTGGCGCCTCAGCTTCCTGGTGCATCATCAGTGTTTCAATGGCAGAAGCGCCAGCAAAAGGTACTTGACCAGTCAGTGATTCAAATAAAGAGCAGCCCAGAGAATAGATATCGCTGCGAGCATCGATTTCTTCACCCATTGTTTGTTCTGGGCTCATGTAGTAAGGGCTGCCGAATACTTCGCCGCTGGCTGTTAGCGCTTGACTAGTGGCGCTGCCCGTTGATTGCAAGCGCACTAAGCCAAAGTCGACGATTTTGACAAGAAAGCCTTTCTCTGCCGGCAGCAGCATGATATTGGCTGGTTTAATATCGCGGTGAATGATGCCATTTCGATGGGCGCAAGAAAGGCCAGCGCAAACTTGCAAGTAAATATCGAGGTTCTCTTTTTCGCTCAGTGGGCCGGAATTCTTGATCTGTTCGGCCAGAGAAATTCCTGTCAGCAAATCCATAACAAAGTAAGGGCAGCCTTTATCGATGCCCATATTAGAGATTGAGACAATATTGGTGTGATTGAGTTTGGCCAGAGAGCGCCCTTCTAATTCGAAGCGACGCCAATTTTGGTTGTTGATTTGATTGGGGGCTAGTAGCTTTAGGGCGAATTGCTTTTCCAGAATCAAATGCTTGACGCGATAGACAACTCCCATTCCACCTTGACCAATCAAATCAAGTAATTGATATGAGCCGCCGATCACGTCGCCGCGGTGGTAGTGGTGCTCGGCCTGGCCCTGGCCCCGAAAGATTACGGTCTGGGCTTGGGGGTCGATTTCAATATCCATATAAGGAGTCTCGTCTGAAAGCTGTGATCAATATCTATATATAAGTAGGTTTGCTAATGGAGGTGGCGGAGGCTATTTGTAGATCCTCGGGATGACAAGTATATATTGCACTAGAAGTTCCCTTTTATTGGGTTGGTTACACAGTTGTCATTAATTGAGGAAAAGTTGAGGGTGCCTGATAAAAATCACTTGGCAGGGGGAACAGTATTTAGAGAGCGAGAAATGTACAACTAGGTGAAGTTGCAAGATGTGCTACCTGACCGAGTTTCGCCTCGCATTGTGAAGATCCTTGAAACAACAGCACGGAGGTTGGGACAAGAGAGTGAGCCAATGGTATTCTTTTTTGGCTGCGGGCTATTAGCTCAGGTGGCTAGAGCGCACCCCTGATAAGGGTGAGGTCCCTGGTTCGAGTCCAGGATGGCCCAGTAAGTAACACTTTCTGCAACAAAGCTGTCGCACGAATCTCGTTCTTGATAGTATGAGATACAGAGACAGCGCAGAGCAGAAAGATGCTCAAGCGAGCTGCTTGTTACGCGATTTGTTCCCCACCAAATGGAACGTCAATAATCGCTGAACGCTATAAGCAGTTTGCAAAAGCCCGGGGGCTTGGCTCAGTTGGTAGAGCGTCTCCTTTGCACGGAGAAGGTCAGCGGTTCGACTCCGCTAGCCTCCAGAAATCTGCTGTTCATCAGTCATTTGAATGATTGAAAAAAAGTGAACAGCGCCGCAGAAAACGAACATCAGTTGTATGATGTAAGCGAGTAAGCGTCTCGAAGAATTAGTGATGGTAACGAAAGTAACCAAAACTGATCGCCGAGAAGACAACCATCGAATCGATGTGTTATGCTTCTCAAAACGAAGCGACAAGCGCCTAAGAAGCGCTCTAGCGGCCGATTCCGAAGAGTGAGTTTGTTCTAAACAAAACACTCTTCAAAAGTCCGATTGGTGTGATATAGTTATCCACTCAGTCGGACACCAAGTCCGACAGCCGGCTGCGAGGCTAATAATTCCAGTTCCGTACCCTGAAAACTACATATTGAGGTCCGTATTCCACCAAGTAGTTGTGGTTGAGCAATCAATCACAGCAGCAGTCTAGAAGACGCACGCCAAGCAAGCTTGTTATCATAAACACAAGATCTTCTAGACGTTGGTTAAGCTACTAAGAGCGCACGGTGGATACCTTGGCGTCAGCAGCCGATGAAGGACGCAATAAACTGCGAAATTCCACGGGGAGTCGTTATAGACTAAGATCCGTGGGTCTCCGAATGGGGCAACCCCGCTGAGTAATGTCAGCGACGCACATCTGAATACATAGGGTGTGACGAGGTAAGCTCGGGAACTGAAACATCTTAGTACCGAGAGGAAAATAAAACAAAACAGTGATTCCCTAAGTAGCGGCGAGTGAACGGGGAACAGCCCAAACCAGTAGGACGTAAGTCTTATTGGGGTTGCGGGACTCTATAAAGAATTGAAGAAAGTTAGTTGAAGAGCTCTGGAAAGGGCTACCAAAGACGGTGACAGTCCGGTAGACGAAAACTTTCGACATCTGGGAGTATCCCAAGTAGTACGGGACACGAGAAATCTTGTACGAATCTGCCAGGACCATCTGGTAAGGCTAAATACTGACTGACGACCGATAGTGAACAAGTACCGCGAGGGAAAGGTGAAAAGAACCCGTGAGAGGGAGTGAAATAGAACATGAAACCGTGTGCTTACAAGCAATTGGAGCCCTATTTATAGGGTGACAGTGTGCCTGTTGAAGAATGAGCCGGCGAGTTACCGTATGTAGTTGGTTAAGCAGTTAATATGCGAAGCCATAGCGAAAGCGAGTCTGATAAGGGCGTTGATAATTACATGTGGTAGACCCGAACCCGGGTGATCTAGGCATGGCCAGGATGAAGCGCAAGTAACATTGCGTAGAGGTCCGAACCAACTGATGTTGAAAAATCAGTGGATGAGCTGTGTTTAGGGGTGAAATGCCAATCGAACCCGGAGCTAGCTGGTTCTCCCCGAAAGGCGTTGAGGCACCGCGTCAGATTTATCCTACAGGGGGTAGAGCACTAGTTCGGTGCGGGCGGAGAAAATCCGTACCAAATCGAGTTAAACTCCGAATACCTGTAGCGTCATTATCTGGCAGTGAGAGTGCGAGAGATAAGTTCCGTACTCAAGAGGGAAACAGCCCAGACTACCGACTAAGGTCCCAAAATTCATGCTAAGTGATTAAGGAGGTGGAGTTGCATAGACAACCAGGATGTTGGCTTAGAAGCAGCCACCATTCAAAGAAAGCGTAATAGCTCACTAGTCAAGCGATTCTGCGCCGAAAACGTATGGGGCTAAGCATGATACCGAAATCGTAGGATCAACGTTAAAAATTGATCGGTAGGGGAGCGTTGTGTTGTAGGTCGAAGTAAGAGCGTAAGCACTTATGG
>CALRJJ020000122.1:0-10126 GCA_943367505.1 Flavobacterium psychrophilum
GCCCACCGGGAAAAGCTTGCCCAAGAGTGATTTCGCAACTTCATCAGTCTTTGCAGCTTAAGCTCGGTGAGCCAAAGGTTCTTATTTCCGGCAAACATACATACAGACTCAACTACATCATCAAAAACCCAGCTAGAAATTTAGGCAAGACCCTCAGTTATGAATGGTCGCCAAATGGTAAAAACTGGCAAATGCCGATTAAAAGCATGACCGTAAATTTAAATGGCGCCAGCCCCGCAGTAAGCAAGTCGCTCATTGTAGTCAATGAAGGCAACTTTTCTGCCGCCACCGTTGCCGGTGCCAGTGGTAATTACAGAGTTAGTGCTCGCGATCTACAACCAGGGCAGGCGGTATCGGTCAAGATATCGCTGTCTGCTCCATCGAGCAACATTCGGGCAAGTAGCACAACGACGAGCAAAAAAACTGGAATTCTACAGGGCCTGACCTCGTTAGATCACAACGGGCAGGTGGTGCTATGGATTGTTGGTGTCGTCGGCTTTGTGCTCGTGCTTGTAGCATTGGTAAAATCACAAGCAAATTGCAGCTGTCGCTGCGGCCCGATCTGTAGCTGCGCGTGTGGTTGCCGCAAAGGTTGCACTTGTCAAAGCACCAGTTTCAAGGAAGAGCCACTCTCAGCCCAGCGGTCTGTTTTCGGCAGCGGTTACAACAGCTATAACAGTGGAAACTACAATAACTACAACGATAACTATGACAGCTGGAGTAGCAATTCCAGCAGCAGTACCAGCTCCTGGAGCGGTTCTGATTCTAGCAGTTCCAGCTCCGACTCCGGCGGCTCCGGTGATAGTGGCGGGGGTGACAGTTGGTAATCCTGGCGCGAAGAAACTAGCCAAGTTCATCGGCTATCTTGAGTCAATTGAGATCTTGCCAGCAGCTTTCTCTTCTCTGAGATTATATTAGACCGGTCTATTAATTATCTAGAAAAAGAAAACAGTGGCCTCGCCTCTGTTTTCTTCCGTCGAGTCAGCCCTTCAGCTCTCCGGATAGAACATCCAGTTGCGCGTCAGTTGAGCCGACGAATTCATCAGGCAAATGCCGTGTTCGAGACGGTCGCCGATTTCGTCGTTGGTGAGATCCGCCAGGTCTTCGGACGGGTCGTAGCGATGGCTCTGGCCATTGCGTTGGCAGGCGATGGCCAAGTGCACAGCCTTGGCGGCAATCACCGAGTTCGGGTCAGCGCTGGCCGAGTAGCTAACGGCGTCGTGAGCCACCTGCCAAAACCAGTATTGGTTCGGCAAAGTGAGCATGACGCCAACAGCCTCATCGCTAAAGAAAGCATGCAGCGTCTGCCCTTCCGCAATGCCGGGCTGGAGAAACTTGGCCAGGGCGAGGGTTGAATCGGGCAGGTCAGAGAGCTTGACGGTCTGCTGGAAAATGCGCTGGGGCTCGCATTTTCCGACGTTGATGAAGGCGAGCCGCTGCAGCTCGCTGTGCAAGGTTACTAGTTGTTTGTGCATAGTCTTCCTTCAGTTGTGGCTACTTTTGGACCGCTTGCAAAGCCCGTTGGGTTTCCGCCAAGGCCGTCGTTTCGGCGTCGCGCAGCTCTTTGCCGCGCAGTGCTGCCTGCAAAGAGGTTTGGGCGCTATTCAGCTTCACATCGGCCAAGAACAAGTCGTTGACGAGCAAGGCTGCCCTGGCCTCGCACAGACTGCGAATGGAACCTTGCAGGTGTTGAGTGATCATGAGGTTGGTGGGAATGTATCGTCCGCAGCCGTGTCGCACCGGTAATTCGATCTCGATCGGTTCGTTCGGGTCGAGCACGCGTTCGGGAGGGATGCGGAGATACTTGGCGCACTGGTGGACAGTATCGAAGATGCGCTGGGGCAGGTCGTTGAGCAGTTGCTCTCGCTGTTGACGTTCGGAAATGACCGCGGCCGCGCGCTTGCGCTTGACCAAGAAGTCGGCCGTCCAAATCAGCGCGAGGGCCGTGAGGGCGATGACGATGGGGTGGATGTTCATGAAGTCGATTGTGAGGAAAGTTTCGGATTTAAGTAGAAAGTTTCAAAATAGCTTGAACTTAGCTTCCGTGTTTCATTCTCCGTAGTAGCAGTCAGAGGACCTGGAAAGAAAGGCCACGATGGCTATGGCAGCGAGAATGGTGCCGCCGATGATGACAGCAAAGGCCACTTGATGAGCCGTCGAGGCCTGGGAGAGCGATATGTAGAGGCCTTCGGCTGTGACTGCAGCGCTGAGCAGCAGTTGCAGCAAACCGAGGATGACGATCGCTGTAACGAGGAAACCCAAGACATATGCCATTGTCGTTCCAATCAGAGTTACTTGAAATTTAGAAGGCTCAGCTGTGAAGCAATGGTAAATCGGTGCTGTGCTGAACAGCGAGCTGCTTGCGAGAATCTGGGGTGGGGGGCGGTGCGGTTTGGTTTGCTGTTGGTTGGTTTTAATTGAAAGAAGTAAAAGATATACAGAAACGCTAACTAAATAGAGCTACTGTTAGCAATCATGAGTTTTTGTTTTAAGTTGATCTAGCAGATAAAAGCGCTAGCGCAGCTGGCGCTATGCCACTGCTGGTAGTGGCGTAAAACAACAAAAGGTGCATTGAAGTGAAAGCTTCAATGCACCTGGCAATTGATTAGACCCGGGGGTGATGATCTAATATTTCTAGACTTACAATACTTGGCGAAGCTTGGCAATTTGTGGGCGCCAGCATAATATTCAGGTATGTTTTAATTTAGGGGGTATTAGGGCTTCTTTATGCGTATCGCCATTGTTTGTAATGATACTAGGGGTGGTGTACAACCGTATGTTGCCCTTGGCTTGGGCCTGGCTCAGGCCGGTCATGAGGTGCGTATGGTGGCGCCAGCTAACCATACTTCCTTGTTCGATGGTACTTCTCTTGCCGTATTCCCTCTCTCTGGGCCTCCGGCAGAGGAGGTCAACGCTGCTGCTCGTATCGCAGAGAAAGGCACTTTGGCTACCATGGCTTTTATGGCAAAGGAGATGCCAAATATGATTTTCACTGCGACAAAAGAAACCCTCGATGCTTGCGAGGGGGTCGATTTGATTACTGGCGGTGTTGGCGGTATGGTCACAGGTGTTTCGGTGGCTGATAAGCTTAAAGTCCCTTTCGTACAGACTCACTTGCAGCCATTAGGCGCTCCCTCACCTGATTATCCTGGCCCTATGCTTGGGGCTCTGCCTGATTGGGTGGGTGGATGGGGAAGACTTCTTAGTCATCATCTATCAGAGTTAGCACTGTGGGGGCCTTTTCAAAGCGCCATGTCTAGCGCCAGGATAAAGGTGCTGGGTCTTGATGAAAAATCTCGTTCTATGGACGGACAGCCCTGTCTCTATGGTTTCAGTCGGCACGTCGTAGCCGTTCCTGATCACCCCGTAAAGGTTCGCCACACTACCGGTTATTGGATTCTTTCTGCAACTGCAAATTGGAATGCGCCACTTGATCTGCAAGCCTTCTTGGAGCAAGGTGAGCCCGTCGTCAGTATTGGCTTTGGCAGTATGTCTAGTAGTAAGGCTGAACAAGTTACTGATTTGGTCCAGCGTGCGGCAAGTGAAGCTGGAGTTAGGGTTGTTCTCTTGGTCGGCTCAGGAGGTCTTAAGGCGGCAGGGCCGACGGATCGTCTTTTTTGTCTTGGAGAAGCGCCTCATGAGTGGCTGTTTCAGAGAGTCTCTGCAATTGTTCATCACGGTGGTGCTGGCACTACTGCTGCCGCTTTGCGCTCTGGTGTGCCAAATCTAGTGGTTCCCTTTGGAGTCGATCAACCTTTTTGGGGCTCACGGGTCAAGGCGCTTGGAGTAGGGCCAGAGCCGATACCCCATTCTCGCCTTACCGTGGAGCGATTGAGTAAGGCACTTAAAGTTATGGTCAGCGATCAAGCTATGCGCATGAGAGCGGCGCAACTTGGTGCCCTCCTTCGTTCAGAGGATGGCGTGGCCGAGGCTGTTAAGCATTTCGATCGTTTGATCACTAACGTCTAGTTAGGCTAGCGGCAATCTTTTGGGCCGTTTCGCGATCTGAGTAAGGCAGGTTCTTTCCGCCAATTGATTGGAAGTTCTCATGGCCGAGACCAGCAATTAGAACTGTATCTCCATTGGCAAGATTGCTGATTGCTTCTGCAATTGCTTCGCTTCGACCAGCTATTTCTCTTGCTTTTGGCGCACCTTCAAGGACATCCCGCCGTATTGTTGCCGGATCTTCTGAGCGGGGATGGCCATCGGTGACAATGACATTGTCTGCCAAAGCCTGAGCCACAGCTCCCATATCTTTGCGCTTGCCTAAATCGCGTTCGCCGTTACAACCAAACACGATTGTTAGTTTGCCCGTGGTGAAGCTTCTGCACGCCTCCAGAGCGGCTCTGATAGCGTCTGGCGAATGGGCGTAGTCGACAATTACTTTGCCGCCTGTTGCACTGGTTGCCACTAAATTGAGGCGACCTTCCACTTCGCTCAATTTTTCCATATTGGCTACGGCGGTCTCTACGGCAACGCCTGAGGCGATCACAATTGAAAGAGCGCAGAGGGCGTTGCTTGCCTGGAATTCACCAAACAAATTGAGATTGCATTCGTAAGTTTTGCCGAATATTGAAAGAGTGAGTCTTTGCCCCAGTGGTTGAGGAACGCTCTTTACCAGGCGTACATCTTCGCCTTGAGCACCGTAAGTAATTATCTTGTGGTTGCGGGCGCGGCAAATGGCAAGCGCCGGAGCAAACCATTCTGCATCGGCATTGAGAATGGCATGGCTGCCTGGTTCTAATATGTTATTGAAGAGCATCATCTTGACGCGGAAGTATTCATCCATAGTCGAATGAAAATCAAGATGGTCGCGAGTGAGATTGGTGAAGGCGCCGATATTGGCGGCGACACCATGTAAGCGATAATCAAAAATGGCATGGCTGGTAGCTTCGAAAGCAACGTGATTGATGTGGCGCAAAGCCAGCATATTGAGCATAGTGTGCAAGGTTACTGTTTCGGGCACAGATAAAGTGGGGTCGCGGTCCCAGATCAAAGTGCCATCGGTTAATACTCCACCAAGGTTGCCCACCGAGCAGCTTTCAAGGCCAGCTGCACTCCAGAGCATTTTGCAAAAATTGACAGTGGAAGTTTTGCCATTGGTGCCAGTGATGAGGGCAATATTTTCTGGTTTTGGCTCGCCATAGAAGGCTGAGCATATTGGTCCAAGAATGGATAGGGGAATAGGGTGATGTAAAAGTAGCGCTTTGCTGCCGTCTGGCAATTTTGTCTCAGGGGTGGAGAGAACCACTGTGGCTCCATTTTCCAGAGCGCGCTTGATGTAGTGGCGCCCGTCCAGCCTGACGCCATAACGCGTGCTGTCGACTGTTTCGCTTTCTTCCGCCACATAGAGAAAATTTTGCTGGCACAGTTCAGGGTCGGTGGTGATTCCGGCTATATTTATCTTTGAAGTTTCTAGTTCGTTGAGACTGAATGAGCCCGAAGCGACGCTGAGGTCGGTGGTAAGGCCGGCAAGTAGTTTGTCTAAAGTTGGCATATAAATAGTTTAGTTGCTCATAAATACAAGACTTACGAGATTCTACACTCTTGGAGAAGAATTGGGCTGTCTATCTGCTCTTCTTTGCCTATTTCGCCGGTTTTGCCGATCAGTCTAAGCGATGCTTGTATCTATGTTGTCTGCCTGGAAGGCCTCGCCTCATTGAAATAACTTGCGCTTCTCTTTTGTTCGCTTACAATCAATGAGAATGCAATCGGAATATAGAATTGACGATGAACACGAGCCAGCTAGATCGACCGGTGTTTCAAGCAGAAGCTGGCAAAAAGCTGGTAACTCTTGCTTGTGCTGGGTTTCTTGCCTTCAATGCATCTCATCTCTATAAAGGTTACCAGTCGTTCCTGCGCTATGAGACGGCCGTGGAAAGCCAAACAATTCAAGTCGAGCAATTCCCTTCAACGCTTGTTCGTTTTCATCCAGCTCTGATACTTGCAGAGTTAGTGGATGAGCAGAACATGAAGTACTTTCTTGCTGGTAAGAAGGAAAAGCTTACCGAGGGTGCTGACACAATTCTTACCCTCCATAAAGTGGCCTATGGCGGCAGTTCTCCGGCTATCTGTCCGGCTTTAATTCGCCTTGGTTTGTCACACATCGCCGATAAAAATTTCGCTGCTGCGGAGGTGGCTTTTAAACGCTCACTTGAGATTTGTCAGACCAATCATCTCGTTTGTCAGTCCGGTAATTCTCCGGGTGTGGTTGGAAGTCTTGATTGCCTGTCTATTCTTTACGGGATTCAGAAGCGTTATGCTGAAGCCGAAGCAAGCGAGCAAAAAGCGATTCGCCTACTAATAGATAAAAATGGTAACGATTCTACTTGCGGAGCCCAGTATCGCCTTCTTGCCGAATTGAACAAGGAACAGGCAAAGTATGAGTCAGCCATTTTGTTCTATCAAAAGTGCCTTGCCATTCATGAGCCAGTATTTGGAGCAAACGATCAAGATAGTATCTATTTCCGCGACCAGATTGCAGAGTGTCGACTGCTCTCTGCGAAAAGAATTCAACCAATCTAAAGATTGTGATCTATGGCCCCGGCAGCCGCAGCACTGACCCAGAGAATTTCGAGCCAAAGAAGGTGAGATTGTTATCTGGATACATGTAAGACCAAATCAGAGAGCCTTGCACGTTGCCGAAACCTTCCGAGCCGCCAATGTTTTTCACTGTATATTGCTGGCCCGAGCCAAGTCTTGAATAGAACGGATGGCTCTGTGAGTAGAACGGTTGGTGGGTGCTAGAGGTCGCTACTTCCACTTTGCCCAGTGAGCCTAAGTGAGTGCCTTTGATTTTGTTTACGCCTTGTTCGTAGGCCCCCAGGCTGGCAACGAAGACCTTTTTGAAGGGCATCAGGCCTGATATATTGCCTTCCAGATTGCTTGCCATTTGTGAGCCAGAGTAGATAGTGTCATCAAAGTAAGCCACTGCCTTGCCTTTGGCCTGCCCGCTGGCAATCATTTTGTTGAGGCGCTGGTTTGAGACGAAGTTATCTGCTGGCATGCTGTTAGCTTTGCCGAAGAGATAGCTGACCAAATGTGTGCTGCCTCCTGGGTCTTTGTCTGAAACCACAAGCAAGTCGTTCATGCCTAGACCGCTTTGTCTTAAGGCCGTGGATAGTTTGGTGTGCAGATCCACAGCCTTTCTCACCATGACCGGGAAGGAGTTGTGCACGGCTCCCTCGGCTAACATGCGGGCCGCCAGTTCTCGTTCTTCTCCGACATAGCCAGAGAGGAAACTAGCAATCTGTTCTTTTGAAGCCTTCGGCACATTGTACTGAGAGTGCAGGGCATCGACATCGCTCATTTGCGCTAAGTCACTAGCTGCGGTGGCGTTAGGTATCGACAGGCTCTGCGATGGTCTGATTACATGAACATTTGGGCCAATGGCTTGGGCGGCGGCGTCAAAGCTCTCAGTCATAGTTAGTTTAGCCACACCAGAGTCAATTGAGCCAACCCAGAGTCTGTCGGAATACTTGGCTTTGATTGCTTTTGCTTCCGTCAACAGCACTGATAGCTTTTCTGATACAGCTTGCGGACCTTTAGCGACGTCAATGACATTGATTGCACGCTCGAATGAACCAACGTCTACTACAAATACTTTCGGCACTTTCTTAAGGGCTTCAAGGGTAGCAGGAGACATGGCAGTGCTTGAGAGGTCATCGAAAAGTACAACTTTGTTAGGTATATTGCCTTTTTGCACTTGCTCAACCAGGTTGTCTATGTTGTTCATGCTCATGCCGATGCTGTTACTCTTGCGATAGAGATAACCGAGCAAGTTAGCCGAGGAGTCGGCTGAGAGCGTATAGACATTGTCTGGGGTGGAAGAACCAACTTGGCTCGCGATATCGTTTTTAAGGGCTTGGAAGCGTGCTTTGAGAATGCTATCAGAAGAAGTTCCTGCCGATTCTTGCAGTAATGCCACCGCCAGTTGGCGGTCGGCTGCGGGCACTCCCTGTAGTATCGTTTCTAGATTGCCTTTGCTCAAGGTTTCAGGGTTGAACTTGCCGTAGATGTCATCTACCAGTTCGTTTAACTGCTGCCGTTTGGCTGGGTCCGTCATGTCTTTGAAGTAGTCTGCCGCTTTTTGTTTGTAGGCGGCTTCCACTTCGGGGCTTGACGATCTCAGTGCTTCTGCTGGTTCTAGGCCCCTGGTATTTACCTGGCGCACAGCCATAGAGGTTTTGAGATCTTTCTCGAAGCCCTGGCGGAAGTTCTGTTCAAAAGCATCAGCAGCGGTTTGACCACCTTGGGCGGTCTTTAGTCTGATTACTTCTTGATAGTTTGGGTCGGCCACCACGCGGGCCAGTGGTTCTTGCACGGCCGTTGGATTAGCCGTGAGAAATTCATCGGTGGCCTGCACTATCTTTACTTTGCCGCTCAGCTTTAAACCGGCTTCAGCGGTCAGTAAATCGACGTTCTGCACAGTGCTTAAGGCATCGTCAAAGCCTTTGGGCAGAAGGCTTTCGCCAGTGAGCGGATCAACTTTCTTGATGTTGAGTCCGGTTTTTTCGTACAAGTTAATGGCTTTAGAGACCGCTTCGTAGGGCTTCTCTGCGGCTAGCTGAGCCAGTTTATTAGCGTCGGTATCGAGTATTTTCGCGGCATCAGCAAGGCCAACTGTGCCTGAACTGGGCACATCCACGCCGTTAATACTGCTTTTTATATTTGTCACTGCACCGGGGCGATAAGAGCGGAAGCCATTGCTGATGCCATCAACAGATGCACCTAAGGCTGTTCCACCGATAAAGCCGAGTACTGAACCCTTTAAGCTAGCCATGACTAAGTCGCTAGCAGTGATCGGGCGCCCCTGCTCAACGGCATTGATTACTTCGCGACCCGGGCTTTCAATCGCACCAAATATGCCACCAGAAGTTCCTGATTTGGCAGCTGCACTAATTAGCTTGGTGCCAATTGTGGCTCCCTGTGTCTCAATTTTGGCGCTGAGTAAGTCGCCAGTGACGCTTAACCCAAGCTTTTTGCCGAGGGTTCTACTCAGCTGCGCTCCACCTAGTTCGCCGATGGGCACGGTGGCGCCCATTAGCGAGCCTATGGCTAGGTCGTGCCCAAGGTTGGCGTATTTACCATCTGCTTGCATCAGGCCAGCTTTAGAGAGGCCGCCGATTAGAGCTCCTTTTGAGGTGGCCCGCAGCATGGTCTCGGTCATGCCCAGTTTGCCAGATCTCATCGAAGCCGCTACAGCAAGTGCTACGCCAATATCGGTTATGGCATCGACGCCGTTGTGTTGCGATTGGTCAAACGTTCTTGCAGCTTGCGAGCCCTTTAGTGCGGCGACGGAACTATCTTTGCACGGTTGTGAGCCGTTTTGATTGGGCGCATTGGCTGCATCTTGTTCTATTTTTGCTACTTTCGGGTCAAAGTCTTGACCAGTAAGTTCTTTGTAGACTGTTGCAAATTTTGTTGTGTCTTTGGCTTCGGCTGCTTGTTTGAGCTGGGCCAGTTTATCTTTTTCGACTGCCAATTTTTGCTCAGTTGCTTTTGAGCCGAGGTCACTGTCGAAGAGACCAGACCACATGCGTTTTGGGTCGTACCAAGCGCGTCCTTCGCCGCTAGTACCTATGTTGTTTTTTGCCGCGTCGAAAGTTTTGCCGATGAAACCCTGGTCTTTTTCGTTGAGATTAAAGGCTTTTTGGGCGAGATGATGCTGATGGCTTAAGCCGTCATAGACTTTCCCCAAGTCAGGGCCGTTGTCTTTCTCTGGAGCTACAGGAGTCGTCGGCGGTAGCTTCGGCGTGTCTTTGCCTGGCTCGGCTTTGGGTTTCTCGGCTGGAGCTTTGGCGGCCGGATCTTTGCCTTCTGGTTCTTTTTTAACTGGGCCTTTGCCGGGCGCATCTTTATTGGGATCGTTGGGAACGTATCTTTCTTCTGGCTTTTGGGCTTCTGGCTTTGGCGTGTCTGGCTTAGGGTGTTTGCTGGCCTCGTCGGCCTCTTTTGCTTCCTTAAGCCGTTTTTGCAGTTGGCGGGCACGCTCTTCCTCCGTAGCCGTGGGCAGGCGTTCGCCCTCTATCAAAACGTCTCGGCCGCCGCTAATTTTCTTGATGCGGTGGGCTTCTTTATTTACATCATCATCAGTTTGCTCTGGATGCATGCGCTTCCAGACCTG
>CALRJJ020000123.1:0-10076 GCA_943367505.1 Flavobacterium psychrophilum
CCAAGAGGAGGCCCGGGCCATGGTTTGAAATCGGCGATTTCGGTTATTTGAGCTATGAAGTGCAAATAGAGGCATAGGCAAGCATGTATTCGCCTAGGAAGAAAATGACCATTGGTCGCGAGCGTGAGGCAAAGCCTGCCTTGCGTGTTCCTGTGGATACATCTAAATCGGCCAGTTCGGCAAATACTTCAAATAGTCTTGTTAGTAAAACTGGTAAAACAGCAAAAACTTTTACCTACAGCACTTCAACTGATTTTGTTCGTGCCGTCGAGACTGACAATAATGCGGTTGGTTTCGTAAAGCAACAAGAGCAGCGCTTGCCCACTGATTTTTCTTGGGACAAACTAATGCCTGAGAAGTGGAAGGTCGAAGCTCTGCAGCTGCCGACTTTGAAAGACTGGTGGCATTGTCCTTCTGGTAAAACTATCCTGATTGGAGTAGCGCTGGGTTTAGTGATAGTGGCTGCCACAGCCGCGACAGAGAGGGTGACAGCCGAGGGTTATAGCGAAGAAGGCCGTAAGCTTTTGAGTACAAATCCGCAGCAAGCCATTCGCTATTTCAATCAAGCAGCTAGCACTGAATCCTCGCGACTCTGGGCTGGTGCCCCCAGGCACATCGCTGCCTTAGAAGGATTGGCCACGGCTTATGAACGGGCCGGATATAAAGACAGTGCTGTGGAGACTCTGGCCCAAGAGTGTCAGATGCTGAGCAAGGCTCCTATTAAAGATGATTTTCGTTTGGCTTCAGCTCTTGTTGTTTATGCTGATTGTTTAGAGCGCAACGATCGCAAGCTTGAGGCTGGTAATGTGCGCACTCAGATTAATCGTCTGCGCAGTAGCAGTGATTGGGTGTTGATGGTTCTTTTAGTTTTGGCCAGTCTAGCTACTTTTGGCATTTATGCCGCCAATGCACTCTTGCAAGACAAGCTGCATTTGAGCAATTGGCGAGTCTATTTCTGGTTTACGACCATGTGGTATTGCGGCTTTGTTTTTTGCGCCATGCATATAGGATTTGCTTTGCTGCCTGCTCTTGTAATTTCATTGGTGGCTGAGTATGCCGTGCTTCCTGCGTTTATGGCCGGCTTAGTGGCGATGGGTCGGTCTTGCGCTCCGATTTGGAGTCATTGCATTACTTCGGCTACACAGCGCAGCGTGAAGTAGAGAAAAACGCATTGATTTTGAGTGCTCCTAACTTGGGGGCGGAGAGTATATCTCAATGCCGGATGGGCGAATCGGTTCAATTGCAGCTGTTCACGGATATACTGTCGCAACTCGAGGTATTGCGCCATTTCTTGCATTAGGTGTGGCTACCATAAATCCATTGAGCGACCGTTGAGGACTTTGTACGAAAGTATCTACTATTTAGTCTTGAAAGGGCAGTCAAAGCTTAGATACACGGTTTCACTGTTGTTATCCTTGCTGTGACTGACGCCTATGGGGTCATCGTGGCCGTTTCTGTGGACCTGGAAATAGTAGTAAGGGTTCCGATAGGATTCCATTGCTTCTATAGTTGCTTTAGTTTCTGTGGGGCTAAGTTTGCAGAATTCTTTCTGGGCATCATCTAAAAATCTTATAGCGAGCGCACCGCCACTGTAGCCTGTGCTGATATGTCCGCTACTCTCAAGGATATTGCCGAGCGCTTGAACTTCTTTCATTGCATCAAAATCTGGCATAGTTTTACCTTTGCTGGAGGGCTTTCGATTGAGGAACGAAATTAGAATCTACGATCGGGCGTGAAATGATCGTGACAGTTTCTTTTATGCTTTTGGAGCGGCTTCTACTTAGGCTTTCGCTCTGAACCAATCTGCTAGCGATTCAAGCCAGCTTTTTTTTGCGCCAGCTTGTTGCCGCAGCAGCTGTAGTTCTGCTTCTAGCAGGGCTGTTTTGCTAGCTTGTGCCTGCAGGTCAGGAAGCAGTTTAATCTGCTCTGCTTGAGCCTCAAGAAGCGCTTCTAGGTAGCCGTTCTTGTAGGTTGAAGCCTCAAGTTTGCTGGCCAGTTCGCTTATTAGCTGCATGGCCGATTCGTGTCCCAGTTCTGCATCTTGATTGCGCTGTCTGGGGTCATTAATTTCGATGTGAATGACGTCGTCGGATTCGTTCACCGAAAAGTTTACTTGGACGTCTGCATCTGCCACCACTTCGCGATCGCTGTCTTGCTCAGAGTCAGACTGCTCACTTGTGCTATCTGAATAATTGGAATTATGACTTTGTTGTTCAGTTTCTTTTGACTGAGAAAATAGTTGATCTGTTACTTTGTGCTCGGTTTTTGTCTGGCTCGCATTTTTGCTTGTTACGGTTTTGGCTTCAAAAAACTGGTCGAGACCCTCGGTGCTTATTCTGTTTTCATAGCGGGCGAGCTGATCGTTTAGTAGCCGATTAAACTCACTAGCGTATATAAACCAGCTATTCTTTTGGCTACTGGGGTCGCTGTCTGGTCGTTGCTCGCCTTTGATTTGACCGCTTACCAGGCGCTCTTTGAGCAAGATTGGATCGGTGCGAAGAATTGAGGCTGCCCTTGCCAGTGGTACCAGAGGGTGAACAGTAATTTTCTCTTCAAAGACGTTGTGCAACGGTCTCTTTTGTTCCGCAATTGGCTCTGTAACTTGCTTTGCTTGAGACATCGGTGCACCAGATATGGAGCTAACCTATCAAAGGCTAAGGCAATATTATAACTCTTCTTGCAATTTTCTCAAGAACTTCTTATCTTCTTTGTCCAGTTGCAAGTCAGTTCTTTCAAGCAGGTCTGGGCGATTCAAAAATGTTACCCTGAGCTGTTCCTGCCGTCTAAATTTGGCAATTAAGGCATGATTTCCCGAAAGCAAAACATCAGGCACCATCATGCCGCGGAAGTCAGCTGGTTTGGTGTAATGGGGCCCTTCTAGCAAACCGTCGTTAAAAGATTCATGACTGAGGGAAATACTTTTCCCCAGTACCCCTGGTATCAATCTGCCCACAGCGTCGATTATGGTCAAGGCTGGTAGTTCCCCACCCGTCAAAACAAAGTCTCCGATTGATATTTCGGCAGTAGCCAGGCTGCGAATGCGCTCGTCGAAACCTTCATAGTGGCCGCATAAAAAAGTGATGTCTGTTTCTTTGCTGAGGTCTTCGGCCATGCGCTGGTTAAAGGTCTGGCCCTGTGGTGTCATTAAAATCACAGGGGAGCTTGGGGGGCGGGCAATACTTTCGACACAGGCGAAGAAAGGCTCCGGTTTGAGCACCATGCCGGCTCCACCGCCATAGGGGGTATCGTCAACCTTGTGGTAACTGTCTGTGGCGAAATCTCTGGGGTTGTATGCCTGAACCATGAGGCGGCCCGCTTTGACCCCTCTGCCGATGATACTGGTTTGGCAGTAACCGCTAACTAGCTCTGGAAAGAGCGTGACAACGTGAAAATTAAGTACTTGTTCTGGCATGGTTCCAATTCTCGCATATTTATATACACACTTTCGCTAATACCCTTTCGTCGATGACGTATTGGCGCGGCGGGAGCACAATAAGAGTGTGGATGGTTATTGAAAATGGCTTTTGGGATTGGTTTAGGAGTTCCTGCGGGAAATTGGAGAGCAAATGATGGTACGTAATAATTCACGTTCGGTCGGTAAGTCTGTCGCTAGTGAGCACATGAGTCGCGAAGAAACCCGCAAGTTTGTGGATATCCATCCTGCCGCTCAAGCTTCTTTGCCCCGGAACATCGACAGAGGAATGTTTGGCCATGGTGTCAGTGATAAGCCTGAGCCTAGTACCAGTGGCGCTTACCAGGCCCACGTTAATCTGTCAGAGCAGTTTTTGAGCGGAGCTGGCGGTGAAAGGTCGTCAACGGTGCTCAATTGGATGGATGAACTCAAGGCCGAGTCTGAAGATTTCATCAACGGTCGGCGCGATGACCTCTATGAAGATGAGATGAAGGCTAGTCTTTATCGCTCGGCTGTTTCTTACCTGGTGGACAAGATTTTCCAAGATTTGCGCTGGTTTGCCTTTGAGTACAACAAGGTTGCCGCTGGTACAGCTTTGCAAATTTCATCATCGATCCTTGGCGAAGTGACTGAAGTGACCCGTGTTAATAGAAAGCGTGAAGCTGAGGAGACAGCGACTTTCTTCCGCGCTAGATTGGCTAATCGCCGCCATAGTCTTGTCATTCGTGGCAGTGGCAGTCAGATTGAATTTTACATAGTGCCAGTATCACAGGTAATGGCGCTTAGCTTGGTCGAAACAGAGTTTGCTCCGGTTGGAGTTATGCAAATCAAAGTGAATGAGCAAGGCATGTCATGGCGTTTGCGCGATTCACAGTTTGCCCCCGACACTATTGAGGAGCTAAGCATGGGCATGTTTGCTCGCTTTGTTGAGACTACAAAGAAAGAATTGCTGGCTGAAGAACAGTAGTCACTTAACTAGCGGTGTTGTGCTGCGCAGGCTTTGAATCTCGAATAGTCCCGGGCAGCCATATTGTTCCAGAGACGGTAACTGTAGAGTTCTCTTCTCTAAGAAGTGGTTATAGATACGGCCGTCGTCGGCGGCCTTCAGGGTCTCGGCAATGATAAATTTTTCGGCGTTTAGGCCATTGAGACCGAGTTTTCTTGCCTGTAGACCAATGCTTCGACCAATGGCATTGTTGTGCAAATCTTTCTTGGTGTCTAAGTACCAGGGCTGAGAGCCCGACGCATTAGAGAAGATCGCTTCAGCGTATTCGTTGGCGCGGAATAATAGGTCGGCCGGAACTTCACCTAGTTCGTAGGCCGCCAGTGCCGAGCCGTAGGCGTGTTGAAAGCTATTAACGAGCTGTTTGTAAACGTGGATAGTTTTGCCGTTGCGATTATATGGGCTTGTAAGTTCATTGAATGTTGAGGCGTTGCCTGGTTCTGTTGGTATCTGCTTGTGCCATGAAAGTGGAATTAGTCTGCTGCTGCCAAAGAGATGTTTTTCGGCAAAACTTACTCGCCATAAAATTGAGAAGACGTAGAGTGCGAGTGTAATTGCTGACAAGCAAAGAGCTATGAGTACTCTAAGCTTGAGTTTGATCTTGTGCGTCAAAATCACGATATTAAATGGCTTTCTAGAAGAATTCTCTCCCCATGGTAACAGGCACTAGCGCTTCGTGCTTTTGTTAACCGTAACAATGTTGGGACACTCTTTCGCTATTGTCTCACCATCAGCAAAGGTCAATGACCCGCGCTGGGTTACCAACGTTGCTTATCCCCTCTTTTCTTTTGGCCTGACGGAGCTATCAGTGCTCTGTAGGCAACTAACAGAAAGAACAAAAAGGAGTTTTCTATATGAATATGACTCGTCCTACTCAGCAAGAAAGTTCAGAAGCGGTCCAGAAACGCGAGAGCGATACAGCTAGTCCGCGCGAAAATATCTTTCAAGTGCATCAGCTATATAGTGATTACCGATTTACCAATTGCCATTCGCGCCAGCCAGAACCGTCTCAATTAGACTGCGGCTCCCATAAAGACTTGTACGGCGAAAGGCATTGCAGGCCAGAGCCACCAGTGCGTCCCGACAAAGATAAGCCAGAGCCACCGGTGCTCCCCGACAAAGATAAGCCAATTCCTCCAGAAGTCAAACCAGATAAACTTCCCCTTCCTAATCCAAACGACAAGACACTTAACACCCACCTCGACAACATGAATGCGAATTTCGAGGTCACACCGGCGGCAAGAGAGGCACTTAATGATAAGCCCAACCCTATCGCCATGGTGCAGCTAGAGCACCATTTGCCAACTGATGCAGTTTGGGTTGATAGCAGAAAGAGCCTTGAAGATATGCCAAAAATGAAGGCTTTATCTCAAGCGTTCCAGGCTACACGTGACGAGAAGTACGCTGATAAGACAAAAGAGTTCATGCTTAGCTGGGCCACACACAACAAGTCATTTGGCAATCCGATCAATGACGAACAGTTGCTTCCTCTGGTTCATGCCTATGGACTAGTGAAAGACTCCGCTGCAATTAAGAATGATCCTGCGGCAAAAAACACTATAGAGAACTACATGCGGGATATTTCTACGCAAAATCAAATCACTTATGACCACCCTAAAAACGGCCCACAGGTTAATTGGCAGGCTCATAGAGTGGAGATTATGGGAGATATAGCATTTGCACTGGGTGACAAAAACTTGATTTCAAAAAGTCTCGATAACTTCAAAACTTATGTTGGAAACGGCTCCATAACTGCCGATGGATCAACTGTCGATTTCACATTACGTGATGCCATCTATTATCATAACTATGCAATCAACCCGATGCTCAGGCTCGCAGAAGTCGCCGTTCGCAATGGTTACCCAAATTTGTTCCACTGGGAAGCACCTAATGGTGCCAGCTTAGCAAAAGCTGTTGATTTTGAAGTTCCTTATGTGACCGGTGAGAAGAGACACATGGAGTTCGTTAACTCCACCATTGAGCATGATAGGAACCGCGCCAATGCAGGGCTCAAGACCTACATGCCACACTATTGGGATCCACAGAAATCAAAACGTTTCTTTGAGAATGCCAAAGCTCTTGACCCAAGCTATGCCAGGTACGACAAATACTTTGACTAGTTAGATCGCCAAAGTTTATCGGGGGATAAGGCAAAAGAGGAACACGTTTTCGACGTGTTCCTCTTCTGTTACGCGTGTGCCTGAGCAGATTTGATATTTGTGTTGTCTGCAGACAGAGGCAGTCTGAGCCAGAAACAACTGCCGCTGCCATTGTCAGTCGCGCTGCGAACACCGATGGTGCCCTTATGGGCTTCAATAATTGACTTGCAGATTGCTAATCCAAGCCCTACGCCCTTATCGGCCTGCCGACTTTTTGCACTACCCTGTTCGAATTGTTCAAATATCTTCTCGCGCAACTCTGGTGGAACTCCGACACCCTGGTCTGAAATATTCACCTCAGCCATCTGGCTATCGGCAGTCAACCAAATTTTTATTGTGCCACCACTTGGTGAAAACTTGATAGCGTTAGACAAAAGATTGATCATTACCTGAATCAATCTCTCTTCATCGCCGGTGACAAATACGTCTGTTTTTTGCCAGTGAATTTCTATTTGACTGTTGGCGGCCAGTCCTTCTAGTGCCATTATTGAGCGCTCTATAACTTTTGCCAAGTTTATGTCACTCAATGAAACTTGAATTTGCCTGGCGTCCATTCGGGCTAGATCTAGCAGATCTACAATTAGCTTCATCAGTCGTCTAAGTTCATCTTCCGCTCTGCCTGCAAGAGTGAGACCGCGCTCGTTTAGCTGACCGAAAGATCCTCTGATTAGTACTTGAAGAAAAGCCATAACTGAACTTAAGGGGCTGCGAAGATCGTGGCTAACCACTGCTACCAAATCTTTTCTCAGGCGCTCTATTTCTTTCCGTTCGGTGATATCGAGCATGCTTAGCAAGATGCGCTCTCCGTCAGCGGTTAGAAATCTACTAACAGTAGACTCTACTGGAAATAGTTCACCATTGCTTCTCTTGGCCGCCAGCTCCATTGTTTGTCCAATTTTCAAGCTTGAAACCAGAACATCTTCGCCGCTATCAGCCTGTTGAAATAAATCGACTATTTTCAAACGACAAATTTGATCTTGTGAGTATTGAAACATTCTCTCGGCTGTGGGGTTTACAGAATCGATGGTTCCATAAGAATCTGCAATTACTAATCCAATCAGAATGTTGTCGATAACTGAGCGTATCTTGGCTTCGTTGGCTCTGAGGATCTCCTCGGCAGCTTTCTCTCTCTCGGCAACTTCTCGCATAGTGTCTGCCATAGTATGAAAAAAAGCATCAAGCCGATTGATTTCGTCATCGCCGAGTTGAGGTGGCAAAAGTGCAATTCCGCTCGACATGCGAATGGTATTCTCCGTCAAGATCTCGATTCTGCGAGTCAAACCGCGAGATACAGCAACGGTCAACCAGAGAGCCAGAATGACATTGAGCCCTACTCCGGCAAGCAGGCATTGCTTGATAAAGGCGCGTTTTCTCACAATCTCTTCAGGCGTTATTGTCTGTTTGCTTTTTTCGTATGCAACGATCGATTCAACACTGGAGATCATGCTTGTAACACAGTCTTGAAATCGCTTGGGTAATTTAGCCAAGCGCCAATAGCCATGCATTTCTCCGTGAGAAACGACCATCTCCCGGGTTTCTTGCATTAAGGCAACGCCAATTTTGATTTGGTAGTTGATGCGACGAAGGTACTCAATTTCATACTCATCGTTACCAACCAACGCTTCTAGCTCAGCCTGTTTCGCTGGTATTTGGGCTATCAGATTATCGTAATTTTCTATCGGCTTGTGAAGCAGATTAGCAGTGTAAAGAGCAGTTCCTGCATCCGAAACAGAAGTAATGAGCGAGTGCGCTTGAGAAACAATTTGGCGAGAGTGCTCTGCACGTAGGGCTTGCTCTTCGGCAGATTGAAGTAGAACCGCCATTGCCAAGAGAAAGATCGTTTCGCAAAGAAGTGGAACGAGCACCAGCAAAAGAGCCTTCCGTGCCAGTTTTAATTTAATTCGCACTTTGAGAACTCAAGACCAACAAGGGAATACTAGGACAAGAGAAGTTTGAATCTAGATCTTCATTTGTAAAGCGTATAGCATATTCTTCAATGATTGCAAGCAGTGGTGATAGGAAATGGCCAAGATTTTGCTAATTGATGACGATATGACCTTAAGGGAAAACGTTAAAGAGTGGCTTCTTGGCGACAATAACACCGTTGATTTAGCTGTCGACGGCGCGGAAGGTCTCTCGTATCTTAAAGCCTATTACTATGATGCCGTAATACTTGATTGGAGTATGCCCGGGCTAAGTGGAATCGAAGTGCTCAAGCAGTTTCGAGCAAACGGTGGAACGGCTCCTGTTCTGATGTTAACTGGCCGCGAAGCAACTTCTGATAAAGTTGAAGGTTTGGACTCGGGAGCTGATGACTATCTGACAAAACCGTTTGAGGTAAAGGAGTTGTCATCTCGGCTCCGGGCGCTCATGAGGCGTCCCAGCGCAGTAGCCAATCTAGTGCTTCAGTACGAAAACTTAAAACTAGATACTGTTACTTGTACTGTTAGTCGGGGAGACCGACAGATTCGTCTTTCGCCCACTGAGTATGCGCTTCTAGAGTGTTTATTGAGGCACCCTGAAAGTGTCTTTTCTTCTAAAGCCCTGCTGGATAGAATTTGGTCATCTTCGTCGGAAGTCTCGCCAGAATCAATACGTACCTTCGTTAATAGATTGCGTGCAAAAATTGATACCGAGGGCGAAGTGCCACTGATTCAAAATATCTATGGTGCTGGATACAAGTTAAGTAAACAGCGGATCTAGATCGCTGGTGCTGTTGATAGAGCGCCATATTCAGTTAAGCAAGGTTGAGTGATTACAAATAGCAAAGTTGTAAAAGCTTTATGCGGTTGTGCCATCAGTGATGGTGCCGGAAGTAATCGGGAAAGCTCTGCTTGTCGAGTAATTGGTCGTAACAATGTTGGGACAATTGTAAGGTATTCTGCCAGGCGAGAAGAACAACGCTACAGAATATCAGGCTTGGTCTGGTATTCTGTAGTATCGTATGCGGTGACAAAATGTGCTGCTAAAATGTGTTGCCGCAAATTTCTCACGTCAATATTTTGCTTAGCAGAACAGCTGCACTCGGTTGCGGTAGAGTTAGATTCTAGCGGTGTTTTACTAAAGTAAGTCTCTGCAAGTGGCGCGACTAACGCTAGCGCGCGAAGCTTCGACAGTTTGAATTGTTTGTTGCTGCAACGGAAGCGCGAAAATATCTTGTTTTCGGCTTGCTGAAAGCCTAACAATCAGATGTATTCTCTTACCTAGTTTTATGAAAGGTGTGTCTTCAAACCCTTTGTATTGTGGCCTAAATCTTGCTCTTATTGCTCGACTGTGTCGATCGCATTTGTGTCGCAGCTTGCAATCCTTGAGTAAGAACTATACTCCAAACTCAACTCTTAACCCAATTCAGGAAAGTGGAAGAAAAGAATGAAGACTGTTTTTGGAATATCCGGCAGCGTTGTCGGAACAGTTTCACTCACCGCCCTGCTTGATGTTGTTCGTCATGGCTGGGCAACCAACATCACTGTTATCCTCTTTTGTGCGGCCGTGTTTGGTTGCT
>CALRJJ020000124.1:0-10061 GCA_943367505.1 Flavobacterium psychrophilum
GTTGCCGTGAATATTGCACTCCAGATCAGGGTCTTGAGGGACATCAATGATCCAGCCGACAGATTGTGATGCGGGAAAATTCAGAGTTTTTTCGCTGCTAGCGGCCAGTGTTAGATTACTGCTAGTGAGAGCACACAATGATACGGCCACGCTGCCCAAGGCTGCTAATGAACTGAGTTGACTGCGCATCGGAGAAGTATAACAGCTTGTTTACCTGATCGAAATTATAAGCAGTGTAGTGGCCATTGGTAATGCTTACTGGTACAGCTCATGGCCCGCTTTTTTGCTTTGATACTAAAAGCTGTAGTGGGAAGATGGAAAATAGAAATAGCTGGACTTTGTCTCTAGCTATTTTCTATTTGAATGTGGCGCTTGCGATCTACGCTTACTTACCGGCCAATTTGCGGATAAACAAACTTTTTCATTTGTATTTTCCTCCTGGCCCACCTGAGCTGACCAGTAGCTGTTCTACTAATTGATTTTGCTGTTGTCTCAATCGCGCTGTATTGCGTCCTTTTTGGAAAACAACAAACAAGATTTTTCCTTGATTTCGTGTGCTCAGCTCACCCACAAGAACGCTGGCCCCGTGGTCTGTTTCTTTGAGTGTGCCTGTTTTAGCCGTCATTGCCCCTTTGATTTTGCTCTTAGCAAAGCGCTTGAAAATTGTGCCGTGATCAATTCCGGCAACGGGTAGGGCGTCACTCAAGTCTAGATTTTGGTTCTTGAGGAAGACCTTGAATTGGCTGAGAATAGTTATCATTGCCCGGGGCGTGACTCTATTAATTCCCAGACCAGAGCTAGTTTGAAGACTAATGCTGTTAGCTGGCAAGCCTGTTTGCTCCATAGCTATCTGGCTGACCATGGCCGGTCCGCCGACTAGTCGTCCTAGTTTTTCAGCAATTACATTGTCAGAGCGTGAGAGGCAGTCTTTGACTATATCGAGCAAGGGCTTGCTTTCAAGGGTAATGTCGCCAAATGTAGAATTGTGCGACGGTTGATAGGCCTTTCTCGGCTGACGCAGATTTAGCTTTGTCTTTCGCAGAGCTCGGTACAAGGCGGGTATTGTTCTGTTGCCTGACTGAGCCTGGAAAACAAAGTCAGTCGAGGCCATAAGGGAAGCAACTGAGCTTTGGATTCCCCGACTCGTAAATTCTTTGGTAAGTTGCACTAGCTGTTCGTGGTTGAAGAATGGATCACAGCCATCAAAACTGATAGTTCCGGTTAGAACCTGGTTCTGTATGATTCCCTGGTATTTGACCCTGGTCTTGAAGCGAAATTGGGGCCCGAGCTGATGCAAAACAGCCAGGGCTGTCAGTATTTTTACTCCGGATGCTGGATTGTAAGTCAGATCTGCGTTTTGAGATTGTAAGATCTGGCCAGCAACGGTTTCTATCAATAAGCCTTGGGGCTGAAAGAGCGATGCCTCTTGCGGGGCATCGCTCAGCGCGGTTTGATTGTCTTGTATTTCGCTTATCTGTTTTACTTCGTTCTCAACGGTGACTTTCATAGTGATTGCGCGATCTACTGTCATTGCTGTGCAGGCAATGGCAATTAGAGAGAAGGCAGTTAGCTGCCTTCTTAGCGGTTTTAGTATTTTCATTTCAGCACCTCCTGTCTTGCTGATTTATTCGATGATTTCAGCCACTACTTTTTCGATTAGTGGTAGCACCGGACCTACGGTGGTTTGGGTGATGCCCATTTCTACTCGGGTGAGAAGCCATTGCAAAAAGAGCAGGCGAGAGAGTCGCCATGCTGGCGGTAGTTGTCGCTCTATGTCATCGACAGATAGGCCCGAGCCCAGTGCATAGCCTTCGATGATGGCTTGGCGAAACTTTCGTAATTCACCGTTTTTTGCGTGCGCGCTAGCGAGTGTGGCGAGATCGTAAAGACGTGGGCCGATCATTGAAAAGTAGGACCAATCAATGAAAACTGGCGTGGTGCGCTCTTGCAGAATGATGTTTTCAGCATAGAGATCGCCATGCACTAAACAGAATTCTGAGCTTGAAAGGTCATGGCTGAGGCGGCCTGCTACTTGATTCAATCGACTAGTGACCGTGGCTGCGAACTGCGGAAAGAGAGCATTGAGTTTGAAGATGTTGCTTTCGAAGCATTCTTGCAAACGCTCAATGTTGTCGAGTCGGGCAAAGACATTGGTTTTGATCGTCAGATCTAGCGCCGCTTCGTGAGTTTGTGCCAGGGCAAGCCCGGTTAGCAGAGCTAACTCGGGTTCGGGGTATTGCAGCAATGACCATTCGCCGGCATCCTCTTGCAGTATTTGTGCGCTTTCGCCAGCTTCTCTTGTGCCGATTATTCGAGCCGCATTCGGTAAGTTCTGGTCTTTTAGAAATTGCATGACTTTAGCTTCGCAATGCCACGGTGCAATTACTTTTTTGTAGATGACCGACTGGGCTTCTCCTTTTAATTCCATACGCGCCACAACGCTGAAGTCGCGCTGGCGAAGCATAACTATCTCTTCAATTGAGATTGGTTTCTTAAGGCAGGCCGAGATGAATTGCTCCATTTCGCTGATTTTGGGAAATGCTAAAACAGCGAGGTTTCCCTCGCCGCTATTGTTGTTCATATAATCTCCTTTTTCTGATTTAATACGAACCGCTCTTTAGAGCGGTTTTACGATTCAAGAAAGTCAGGGCTGTCGTTTCTTGCTGTTTGTGGAAGGCCTTTGGGTGTTGCTGTGAGAGCAGAATTTAAAGCGGATTTAGGCCTTACTGTAGCAAAAGCGATCAGCCTCCGACCAGCTGTAAGCCATGAGAATGACTATTCTCATGGCTTTACGTTTTAGTAGTCTGGCGCTGGACTTAGTAAAAACTCGGTCAGTGGTATTAGCAGAGTTAAGTACTGGCGTAAGTTCACTGTGCCTTTATCCGAGCAGCAAATTGCCTGACAAGTTCTGTCAAATTTTGATTTTTTTGACTAGCGAATGAGATTAAGAATTCGCCTCTTTTGCTCTCTGCCAAATAATATGATTTGGTTGAAATGACCGAGAGGCCGGCCTCGGCAGCGGCGCTGCTGATGATGTCGTCGCTTAGGTTCAAGTGGAATTGTGCAGCGATATGCATACCGGAGCTATATCTGGCAATGGCAATGTCTTTTCCGAATGCTAGTGTCAGAGCCGTAATTAATTCCTGTCGCCATTTTGCTAATTGTTTCTGGGTCTTGTTGATGTGCTTTTCTAGATGGCCCTCGTTTATAAGCTCTGCCAGCGCTAGTTGTTCTGGAAGCGAGAAAGAAAGCTCAGCTAGTTGTTTAGCCTGGCTAATTGCTGGTATTAAATGCGGTGGTGCGGCAATGAAGCCAATTGGCATAATTGGGTAGAGTAATTTCCAAAAGCTTGAGATATAAACCACAGACTCGTGTTGGTCTAAGCTTTGAATTGCTGGAAGGTTCTGCTGGCCGTAACGATATTCACAGTCATAGTCATCTTCGATAATGTATGAATTATTTTCGACCGCCCAGGTGAGTAGTTCTTGCCTTCTTTGCAGTGACATGGTGACGCCGAGGGGGTCTTGGTGAGTTGGTGTGACATATGCTGCCCGGCATGCAGTTGGGTTAGCGCGAAGTTCGCTCACTATCAGGCCGTTTTCATCGACGTTTATCGCCAGCGCTTCTGCTCCAATACTGCGTATGGTTTTGTGAGCGCCAATAAAGCCAGGGTTTTCTATGGCAACAGTGTCGCCACTGTCAATTAGCAATCGAGTTATGAGGCTGACTGCTTGCTGGGCATTAGCAAATACAGCAATTGTTTCGGCTGAGCAGTTGAGATTGCGCGAGCGGCTCAAATATTGAGCTAGGGCTTCGCGCAGAGGTCTGCAGCCCAATGGTTCATGAGCTACTAATGGCAACGTCTCTGGGGTGCTGCAATATTTTGCTAGCAGCTTCTGCCATTGCCTGAGAGGCAAAAGTTGTGTTGGAGGCAAGCCGAACGCTGTCTCAGCTTGGTTTGGTTGGTTTTCTCCTGCTATTAGACGAGTGCCGTATTGAGACAGTGATCTCTTTGAAGAGTGATTTATATTGGCTTTGGTTGGGCTATTTGGTAACTGCGTTTTCTGGCTACGGCTGACAAAAGTGCCTGTGCCTGTAATTACTTTGAGATAGCCCTGGCTAATTAGCTGCTCGTAACTTTGCACCACGGTTATGCGAGACACCCCTAGATGCAAGGAGAGCTGCCTTGTCGACGGCACCGGCTTGCCCTCTTGCAGGCGTCCACCGTCGATGCTGTCTTTTATGGCATTGGCCACTTGTTTGTAGAGCGGCAGATTGCTGCTGCTGTCAATTTCAATAAAAAGATTCACTGCTGCTTCTCTTTGTCATTTGCATTGCTTTGTTTATTCAATAATTGAGGGCGGCTTGTTGTATGACTTTGAGGTTGTTTTCACCTCGCCAGCCAGTTTGCCCGCTTTGAATATATTCTGACTTTTGTAGGCAGCTTGCTGCTGTCTTGTAGTCATTTTGATTGAGGGCCGAGTTCATATTCTTGAACTTGCGCAGGCGATCAGAGCCCATATTGAAGGTTAGGTCGAGCATCACGTCTTGTACTTCTTTGGGGTGACTAGCAAAGTTGGGATAGATCGTGAGGGTCTCTTTGAAGGTGTCTGTAATGTCTTGCTCAAGCAATTTGTCCATCTGTTCTGGGGTAAGCATTACTGATTTGTTCGCTTTGCTCACATAAGCGTCTTTTTTAAGCTGATCGAAGTCTACTCCGAGTTCTTCAAAGCGCTTTCTTGCGTCTGGTCGAAGCAGATTGAAGCCAATGCAGGCAGTGGGAACACCAACACTGTCGAGATAGGCAAAAGGAATAGCACCTTCCCGTTCAGTTAGTCTCTCTTTCACCTCTTGTACTTTTTCGGGAGTGAGATAGCCATTGACGGGCGCTGCCTCTTGTAAGAATTTTTGGTATTGCTCGTATAGGCGGTCAATGGTTATTGGTCCGCTTAATTCGTAGGTTTTTGTCACTAGGCCCTGGCTAAAAGTCGCTTCGTGTATGTTTGACTGGGTGTCTTGTCTTGACATCAATGGGCTCGTGGCGTTTTTTATGCGCCAGACGTTGGCTTCGTTGTCGTAGGTGAAGGTTTTCTCTGGGGTGACAATTTGCACGAGCTGGTTGCCACTCCATTTGAATAATTCTTTATCGCTTGAAGGGCCATATGAAAAGCGTATTTGCAGGTCGGCTCCTACTAAATCGGCCTTACCGCTAGAATCAATACGCACTCCTCCAAATTTACTAAGATCTTTTAGGGGCTTCATATCAATAAGTTCTAGTTCTGGTAAACAGGTCAGTTTTGAGCGTTCCTGGCAGCCGCCATTAGCTTTCAGCGCTGATTTCATGGTGATTGTCTCTAAAATTAGTAAGTTGCTCGAACCCTCGGTTTGCTCTTGCTTTTTATCGCTATCTTGTTCGCGCTGGCGCCGATTTTCACCCATGACCTTTCTCCCGTTGACGACTGGGTTGAAGATAGGCTTAAGTCGTTGCCGAGTTGTTAACTGTGGGCTCTAGAGAAGGGTCATGCTAGACTTTTGCACTGATAAGTGTCGAGATTGAAGAAAAAGAGTCATGATTAAACCTAAAGCCGCCATTCAGGATTCGTTGCGAATTTCCCGTTTGTCCCTAGCGCTGGCAACTCTTGTCGCTGCATTGATTACTGTGCAGCCTGCCCATGCGCTGTTCTTTGGTTACAACCAGCAGGCTGAAGCCTACAAACAGCAAGGGGAAGCTGCTCAAGAAGCACAGAACTATGATATGGCGATTAATTACTTCACCAGTGCAATTAATTGCTGTCCTTATGATGCTGCTCAGAACTTGGCTGATCTCTACTATGTGCGCGCTATTGCTACTGATGCTACTGGTCAATATGACAGAGCTACCCGCGATTGGCAGGCCTCCCATGACAATTTTCAAAAGTGCGTAGATCAAGCTCAGTACAATCCTGGCACTAATGTTGCCTACGACAAAGAGTACGCCGATGATCTGCAGCGCATGATCAATTGGCGCTCCACTGAAAACCCTAATACTCCTAACTATATGGAGTGTGGTCCGATGAAGCGTTTCGCCACTCCGGGCAGCGTCAAAGTTTATGTCGACACCACAGAGCAATCGGGTTTTTCTTATGATTTGCGCTATTTGATTTTTCAAGCCATGTATCAGTGGTGCAGTTTCTCAGGTTCGCCCATTCGCATGGAGCAATGGTCTACCCCAGAGGGCGCTAATATCATTGTGCAGAGAGCTAACGCCCCGGGGCAAATTGGTTTTGGTGCCGGTGGGCAAACTAATAACCAGGACAGCGTCAACGCTGCCGGGCAAGACATAATGACCAAGAGTTTTGTGCGATTGACAAGTCCTAGCTACAATAGCAACAACATGTCTCAGGTCGATAAGAACAAGCTTTATAATTTGGCTTTGCACGAAACTGGGCATGCACTAGGAATTGGGGGGCATTCGCCGTCTGGGCTAGATGCAATGTATTTTAAGGCGCCGGTTCTTAAGCTCAGTGACCGAGACAAGGCAACCATGCGCATGATGTATCAGTAGCTAAAATATCCCCTTTTTCATCCAAAGTAATTAAGAGGCCGAGAATGAGAAGTAGTTTGAGATCTAACTGGAAAGTGCGTTTGTCGGTCTGCCTTGTGGCTGCACTGGTTGGCTCTGCCGGAGCGGTTGTCGTCGGCTCCATTCAACCAGCATTAGCGGCTCCCGATGTCTTTTCCATTGCTAAAAGCAAGTATGAGAAAAAAGACTATCAAGGTGCGCTTAACGACTTCAAAGCACTTTCTGCTAAGTACCCAAACAATCCACTTTGTCATTACTACCTAGCCCTGTGCAATCAGTGTCTCACGCGTGTTGGTGAGGCCAAGCGAGAGTATCAATGGGTAATCGCCAATGATAGAGGTAGTCTCGCCCGGCAGGCTACTGCTGGTTTGAATCAACTCTCTGGCGTTAACAATGGCGCCAATGGCTCGGCTACAGCTGGCGCCTATACTCCAATCAGCTCTGCTAGCGGCAAGCCTTCGGCTGGTGGGCAAGTGAAGACGGTGCTAGATTTTTACACCACCTGGTGTGGGCCATGCAAGCAGATGGAGCCTGCCTTTGAGGCTGCCAAAAGCCGCTATACATCGATTTCATTTAAGCGCTATGACGCTGAAGATCCCGCTAACGCTGCTCTAGTTAAACAGTTTGCTGTGCATGCTTATCCTACTATCGTCATGATCGACGGCAAGGGTAAAGTGTTGTTCAATGAGCCTGGCAGTCTCCCAGGAGACGAATTAGCTCAGGCTATTGACCAGGTGAATGGCAAATAGACTAGTTTCTAGCGAATGGCTAATCGACCAGAGTTCATCTGTTCGCGCAGATACGGTGTCAGATGAGCAAACTGGCCGTTTGGGCTAATCGAAACCGTTTTGATTCTGCTCGATTTCAGTAAGCGTTCCATTGCGCTTGGCGAAACCTTGGTGCCACTGAGGTCTAGAAATCGCAAACTCTTCATCTGTAAAATTAGCGGAATAGAGGCGTCACTGACGTTGCCGTGCGTTAGTACAAGCCGCTCTAGGCGTGGCAACTTTGTTAGCCATTTGATACCAGCATCGCTAATGTCAGTGCCCTCCAAAATCAAAGTTTTGAGTTGGGTGCAGCTGTGCAGGTTTTGAGTAATCTTATCGGTATTTACTATCTTTGCTTTGTGGTTAGAGTTGAAAGCTCGCATGCCAGTGAATGATAGTTCCGATAGCCATTCTGTGGGCGGGTTCTTGGCAAAATAGTTACCATCAGCTTTGCCATTTTCCATCTGCAGGCTTAGCAGTTTTTTTGCATCGCCTAAAGTCGTAAAGACCTTAGGGGTGAGGTAATCACAGGCCGTAATCGATAGGTTGCGCAGACCCGCTATTTTAAATATTGCCGCCATGCCACCGTCATCGATATCACCCCATTTAACATGAAGATCAGAAAGAGGCAGGGCCTGAAGTTCTTTGAGATTATCGGCGTCTAGACCGCCACAGCCTTCGATTTCAAGCTGCTTGAGGTTCTGGCCGTTTTTGGCGATGGCCACAAAATCGGGCTTCTTCAGCTTAAAACCTCTGGGTAACTTAAATGACTCTTTACCCTTTTGCAGCTCATGTTCGATCAAGTGGAGGCGCGATTGATCTGATGGATTCATCATTTGGTCGATTAAACCAAGTTCGCTTGGTGCCTCGTTATATATAGGGTGCTCTTCAGCAGCTGGCTGCGCCGCGACCTGTTTCTTTTCCTCGACTGTATTGTCTGTCGCGCTTGAAGTTTTGCCTTTGGCTTTTGCTGTTGCATCTACGGCCTTGTCTTGCAGCAAAAAGGCCGCAATTCCCCCAGCCGCAAATAGCCCGGCAAGTACTGCCGCTACTAACAATTTCTTATCGTTTGCAGTGCTGTTTACTAGCGTGCTATCGCTCTGCCCTTGCCGACCGAGGCGGCGCTTAACCTTTGTGCTCAGGGAGTTAAGCTCGGCCAAGCCAGTTTTGTTTTTGTCGATAATGGCTTGCAGCAATCGCTCTAGCTGCTCGGCTGACTGCAGTCTATCCTCGCGTTCTTTAGCCAATAGGAGGTCTAATAATTGCTGCACTGCTGCTGGATATTTTTTTGTGGGACAAGCAATGGACAGGCTCAGTGGAATCTCTGAAACATGCTTGAAAATGGTCTCCATGGCCGATTGGCCTACAATTGGTGGTTTGCCAACCAGGGCTTCATAGAGTACGCAACCAAGCGAATATAAGTCTGAACGCTCGTCAAGGCTTTTGCCCAGGGCTTGCTCTGGGCTCATGTAGAGCGGGCTGCCAAAGATTTCGCCGGTTTTTGTTAAGTCGGCTCGGGCGCCGGGATCGTCCATGAAGAATAATTTGGCAATGCCAAAGTCAAAGACCTTTACCCGTGGTTCTTCTCGGCTTTGAGTGACGAAAATATTGCCCGGTTTAATATCGCGGTGAACGGCGCCAAAGCTGTGGGCATGAGCCAGTCCTGCAGCTGTTTGTTTGGTTAGTTCGAGGGCGAGATCGAGGTCTAGGATACCTTCTTCTTTCAGCATCTCAGCAAGGCTTTCTCCTTGCAAATACTCCAGAACCATGTAAGGCTCTTGAGCTTGATTGATGCCAAAATCCATGACAGAAACTAAATTGGGGTGCACTAACTTTGCTAGCAGTTTGCCTTCTTGCTGAAAGCGCAATAGCTCTTTTTCGTTGTAGCGTTTCCCTTTTAGAGTCTTGATAGCAACAACTTTGTCGAGATATGAGTTGAGCGCTTTGTAGACGACACCCATTCCGCCCACGCCTAGAAGGCCCTTGTAGACATAGTGACCAACTAAGGGTTCGTCGAGTAATGGCAGAGGGGTAAGGGAATTGCCATCTTTTGAGCAGGTTGGTTTGTCCCCAGGGCGGACATTATAGACTTTGCCACAGGCCAGGCAGAGGCCGTCTCGCGTCGGCCTATTGACCGACTCGGTAATTTTCCTGGTGGCATCCTGTCCGTCGTTCATGAATTTGTCTTGGCCTGTACGGATACTAATTTAAACACTTAAAACGGACAAAATTTACCATGTGGTGTGTATTGTTTATATATTATACTCTATAGTTACAATCTTCAAAAATCTAAGTTTGCAGGATGAGTAGAACTGTGGCGGCTTTCTACCAAGTTGGCTGTGTTTGCCACAAAAAGAGAGGTGCCCTTCCTTGAGCACCTCCCCGCCAATAATTTACTGGTCAGTTTCTATTTCTTCTCGGGTGCTGGAGGAGTTGTGGCAACGGGGCTGACTGCGGTAGTGCCGTTTTCTTGTTTGGGCAGATGCCTCTCCACCAGCTCTTTGTAGTCGCGATAAGGCCTCGCCCCGGCAAGGCTTTCCAGCATTGTCTTGCCTTCGGCGTTGAATACCATGACGGTGGGAATCGATCTAATTGCCTCCTCCTTACTAACTGTGGGCGCCTTTTCGATATTGACCTTCACCACGATGATGCGCCCTTCGTATTCTTTCGCCAGCTTTTCTATCAGTGGCTTGACGGCCTTGCAAGGACCGCACCAGTCGGCGTAGAAGTCA
>CALRJJ020000125.1:0-10038 GCA_943367505.1 Flavobacterium psychrophilum
TTACTTCCCCAACCTCAGCGCCGTGCACGGCCATGAGATGGAACATCCAGGGGGTGGGCTCATCAACTGAACGTGGTCTTCTATGACAGAGAATAGCTTGTCTCTCTGTATCAATTTCGGTTTGCACAAAGAGATTACTGAAAGCTGTGTGTGCCAGGTCGGCATTGGCATTGGCAATCACTACTTCGGCATAACTGGTTATATCGATAACACGACGATTGCGCGAGCGATTAGTCAGTTGAATGCGCCTGATTTCAATATCATCTTCTGGCGATACCACAATTTCGGTATGGGTATCAAGATTGCCGTCACGTCTGCGAAATTCGACTTTAGACTCAGAGAATATTGCCTCAAAACTATCGGGTACTTCAAGAGTTGGTTGATAGGTTGTAGAGAAAAAGTCACCAGTCTCTCGGTCTCTTATATAGCAAAAGCTACCCCAATTATCAGTGGTAGAATCCTCACGCCAACGGGTAACAGCTAAGTCTCTCCAGCGCGAATAGCCGCCGCCGGCATTGCTGACCATGACGTGATAACGACCATTAGAGAGCAGTTGCACTTCAGGAGCTGGGGTATCAGGACTAGTCAATACCCGAATGGACGATTCACCACTATCAGGGGTCGTGCGCAAATCGGCAATTTCAGAAGTGATCGATTGAACCGGTTTAACTTTCGGTACCCTTTCTTGCAAGAGTAAATCAGAGGCCTGAAAAGATGGATCGGCCAAAAAGCGCTTTTGCATAGGCATGCCTAACAATCTGTAAGCAAGAGAGAGAAGACTCATACCCTCATGGTGCACCATGAAAGAACGCACCACCACATGATTAGTTCCACGCGGAACTCGTGAAGCCGTATAGTCGATGGCCTCATAAAATCCGTATTTTCCAGTGAAGCCACTGGCGTGCATTTTTAGAAGGTTAGTGACAGCTTCCTCCGGCGCCACCATTAAGGCCATGACGCAAGCATAGGGAGCGATAACTAAATCTTCAACCAGACCGCGCTTGAGACCAAGACCAGGTACACCGAAGGCGCGGTATTGATAATTTAAATTGACATCAACATTGTTATAACCAGATTCAGAAATGCCCCAAGGCACACCACGCTGTTTTCCGTATTCAATTTGTCTGGCAACACAGATACGATAGGTTTGAGCTAACAAAGTATCTTCGTAGCTAGGCATTACCAATAGTGGCATAAGATACTCAAACATCGAGCCGCTCCAAGAAAATAGAACAGCTTCTCCGGCCGCTCTGGTTAAGAGCCGACCAAGTGAGAACCAGCTTTCCTTGGGCAATTGTCCCTGAGCAATGGCAACAAAATTACCTAGTCTTGCTTCAGAGGCAAGCAAATCGTAGAAAGATTGATCGAGCCTATGATCTTCAACGTTATAACCAATCGATAGCAAATGCCTAGAATTATCATAGAGAAAATCAAAAGGCATCTGGGCCAGCTTACCAATTGAAGAGGCCAAATTCTCAATGGTGACAACTAGCTCTTGCGCCCTGACGCTAGCCTGCCGAATCGACTGCAAGGCAGCCTCGACATAATCACTATCTTCAGCAGTCAAATTAGCCAAGGCTTGCCAGTTGAAGCGATCAACTAAATTATCATAGTCAGCTAATTGTCTTAAACTAGGCACCTGATCTAAAGTTGGATCAACACTAATAATCTTGGCAAAGCCTTCCGCTTGAACCCAGGGGCTGAGCATACCGACTTCAAGCAGAGCGGCCTGGCATTGCTGATGCAAAGCATTGGCCCAAATCTCCACTTCTTCGCTTTGATCTATACCCCCTCGGGGATCGCACATCAGCACAAGGTTCATCAAAATTTTTGAAGCCGAACTCTCCAGCCCCACTAAGTTAGTGACGATTTCAGAAAGGCTACTGGTGTTGGAACGCCGCGCGCCCTCAAGCAACGTTTCGAAGGCATTTACTTGCTGCGCTGATTGACCAAGAGCTTGCTTCAACAAACAACAAGTATCGTATATTGCTTCGAACAAACGCCCCGTAACAACCGGATGCTCCACAAGCCCAATCAGCCCTGGACGCAAAGTAAGCAAATGCCCAGCCAAGTTGCCACTATCTACCGTTGAGACATAGCGGGGATAGAGAGGAGCAAGGGTGATGGTGTCATACCAGTTATAGAAATGACCTTTGTAGCGCTCCAATCGATTTAGAGTTGTCAAAGTTGAGTGAGTGCGCTCAATTAGCTCAGAAGCATGAATATATCCAAAGTCATAAGCTGCCAAATTTGCCAGTAAGGCCATGCCAATGTTAGTCGGAGAAGTGCGGTGAGCAATGCGCTCCACCGGCTCCTCTTGATAATTATCAGGGGGCAAATGATTATCTTCAGGACCAACCAGAGCTTTGAAATACTGCCAAGTTTTGCGCGCTATCTGTCTTAAAAATAGCTCTTGTTCTTGGCTAAGTTGAGATACTGTCGGCGCTACGGCCTTACTAAAATAAGAAGCAATGGCGGGCGAAACAATCCATAGAAGTAAAATCGGCAAAGCCAGAGGTAAGGTCGATTTTGCATAAAGGGCTAAATAGGCAAGTGTGCTGAATGCCAAAACTTCAGTAGTCCACATCGCCCGAATGAAAGATGACAGAGAGTCATCAGAGCGCGTTTCACCGGCAGTGCGCCACTCAAGCAGGTTCTGGTGACTGACATACATACGCCAGAGAGTGCGCCCTATGGCTGTGAGACTATAAGCGACTTCATAGGGCAGACAAGCCAGAGCAAAGAGAACTTGAGCCAAGTGAACCCGGAAAGAATCAAGCACTGTTGACAAATGCTGGCCGACTTCTAGTTCTTCCGGCTTACGTAGAAGCTCAGTAAAACTAGCGAGAATCACCGGTACAAACATCAGGGCCAACGAAAGAGTTAGCCAGAACCAATGAGGAAGAAGTACGGTAAAGGCGAGCAGTAGCATGATCAGCTGACAGGCTGGAACCAAGCTGCGTCTAAGATTGTCGAAGATTTTCCACTGCGAGAGCAAACTAAGGGGAGCGGCCCCCCGGCGTTGATCAGCACTCTTAGAAAAAGGAAGAAGCCAGGGTAAGAGCTGCCAATCGCCTCTAATCCAACGGGAGCGACGAGCGACATCGAAGCTATAACTAGAAGGATACTCTTCATATAGTTGGGCATCACTCAAGAGCCCGGAACGGACATAGCAGCCTTCTAACAGGTCATGACTAAGAATCTGATTCTCGCAAAAACGGTCACGCAAGCACTGCTCAAATGTGTCAATCTCATAAATGCCCTTACCAATAAAAGAACCTTCGTGAAAGAGATCTTGGTAGACATCAGATACGGTGCGAGTATATGGGTCAATACCAACACCAGAGCCGTAAAGTCGAGCATAAGGAGAACGATGGGTCAGGGGCGAAAGGCTGACGTCTACCCGCGGCTGCAAGATGCCATAACCCTCTACCACTCTTTGTTTTACTGGATCAAAACGAGCACGATTAAGGGGGTGGGCAATAGCGCCGACAAACTGTCTAGCGGCTTCTAAGGGTAGTTGGGTATCGGCGTCAAGAGTAATGACGAAGCGCACATTGGCAAGATTGGCAATATCACCTTCGACCACAGAAAAACTATTCTTGCCACCACTGAGCAGAGCGTTTAGGTCGCCGAGTTTACCGCGCTTGCGCTCGTGACCCATCCAGACACGGTCTTTGGCATTCCACAGGCGAGGCCGGTGGAAGAGATAGAAAACATCTTTGCCATCACCATATTTCTGATTTAATTCCTCAACTCGCTTGCGCACCAAAGAGACCATCTGCACATCGTCTTTCTGCACTTCAACCGGCGAGTCGGTAAAATCGGTAAGCAAAGCGAAATAAACATTGTCATCCTGATTAGCCAAATAGCGAACTTCAAGAGCTTCTACCATGGCTTCAACACCACTGAAGCTAGTTAGCATCGTCGGCACCACCACTATGGTGGAGTCAGCCAGAGGAATACCTTTGGAGTAATCCATTTTAGGAAGCGGATAGGCTTTGGCAAACAAAGTCGAGAGCCAATTGACCAGGCTAACAGCAAACTGGCTAACTACAAAAAGCAGCGCTAAGCCAATGCCAAACCATGACCAGAAGGACAAATCAACCTTACTATGATAGCGCCAGATAGCCATAGCGGCGATTGCAACAGTAATGGTGCTAATAGCGCCGAAGTAAACTAATTGTGGATAGCTTTTAGCCGCCCTTCTAATATGATCTACAAAAGAAAGCTCGACTTCAACAGTCTTCTCTAACTGCGAGAAGCCCTTATCAACTAAATAATAGCCAACATGATTGCGCTCCTCCTGTCCCTCTTGGCGCGCCGCAGCCACGGCCAATCGCACAGCTTGACGAGCAACCTCACTTTCTGACAAGTGAGTATTCTTGGCCAACTTTTCTACAACATGGCGGTAGTGGTCACGAGTAGCAAAGTCCATTTTCTTATAAACGGCACTAGGATCATCACGCAAAATCTGTTCGACACTACTATGCTCTTCAACGAAGTCACGCCAATTGAAGGAAGCAAGAGAGCGCAAGCTCGATATAGTATTACTTATTGATACTTGGTCTTGAGCTTGCAGCTGACTTTCAGATTGCACCAATTGCTCTGTAGTCAGTCCAATTTCCGAAAGCCATTGTTCAATCCACGAAAGCGGCAAAGCCAATGCCGGTCCTTGACCGCGCAACAAGCGCGTCAACTCGGAGACAAAAGCACTGGCTCGGGGCGGTCCAGAACGAGCCATATCGGCTAAGGTTACTACTAAATTTTTCGGATCTCTTTCTGCAATTTCAATCATTTGCTCAGCCCAGCTCTGAGCAAATTCACGCTCTTCACTATCAATGGCAATACGAGCGGCAACCCTTCTCAAATTTTCGATTAGTGCCATGCGCAACATAATCGGAATAGCCCAGAGTTCACCCAGAGTTAAATGAGTAATAGTTTGATAGGCACTGACCAAACGACTGAGACTTTCACTATCGAGACGACCATCACCATGAGAAATTGTCTCTAGAGCAATATCATAGACGCGAGGGAAATTGGCATTGACACCACCAAGCAATCGTGGCAGCTGCTTACTGTAGCCTTTAGGTAAGTGACTTTTGGCGATACGAATTTGCTCTTCTACCAGGTAGAAGTTATCTAGAAGCCATTCACCAGCAGGACTTACTCTATTGTTTGCCTTAACAGTGGCTGTGAGAATGCGCACCGCATGCAATAAAATTTCTTCGTTTTCAGCCAGCCTAGTAAGTAGGCGGTCACCACTATGCCCAGCAGCAAGAACGTGCTGTCTGGCCAAGGCATAGCCATGCTGTTCCATCTGACCGGCACTGAACAACTCGGCTCGCAAAGGCGCATCGCCAATTGCTTTTTGCTCAGCTAGATCATGGGTAGGAAGACGCAATGGAACCTCAACAGCAACAGACAAATAGCCTGGCGAAACATAGACCAGGAGATGCCGCAAAAGTTCCAGAAAATTTTAAATTTTGTGCAAAGACTAAATAGTTCACAGAAAGAAACTTTCTATGACTAAACTCAGTCGTTATTGGCACGAAACAATCTAGATGATTGATGAACGGGTTTTCAACTGCTGATTCACTATATCACTTATCACAGTCTATATATGAGAAAGCATACACAAGCAAACCAGCAGCTATAAACAAAATCAAGACTTGCACCAAATGCGGTGCGGCAAAACTTGCAGAGAATCTTTGCCTCTCTGCATGGGCAGAAAGAACTGGTTCTTAGACAACCAGTTCTTTTTGCTTTACATAATAGATTAAATCTCTTCGTAATTCTGCCACTGAAGCGTGATATTACCCTTGGCTACCGCCCCTGTTACCCGTACAGTAGCCTCAACTTCCCTTCCGGGGGCGACTATGCCAATCCTCACAAATGGCGACCTGTCAGCGGTAAACCAGAATGCGCAAGCGAAAGATGGGGTCAGCACCCTAGAACTATGTGGTGAGACAGTCAAGCATCTACCCGATGCTAGTGTAGCTTTTGCCAAAGAACTCTATGACAAACCAGTAGAAGCAGCCGTCCATATCGGCACAACCCTAGCCACATCGGCAGCAATGGGTGTAGCTCTCGGTTATGTTTTACCTGGACGCGGCCCAGCTGCCATGGCCATCGGTGCTGCTTTCACAATGCCAGTGCTAATACATGGTTACAACCGCGTTCAAGAAGCCCATCAAGAGATAGGAAGAGGGGCGACGGTTGAACAAGCCTCCAATAAACTGGCAAGAGAAGCAGTTTCAGGAGCCTTTGATCTTGGACTGAACTTAGTTGGTGGAGTAGGCGGCACCGAATTAGGAGCCCGTCTAGCCAGACAAGAGTCAATCATAGGCAGTCTTGGTCAAACGACCCAGCGACTGATTCTAAAGGGTGAAAACGAAACTCTTTTACAGTTGGCAAAATGGAGAGGGAGCTTCAAGAGTGACCTTAGCGAAACGGCAAAGCCAAAAATAGAGCTATTTCCCAAGGCCGAAAAAGCACCAGCCAGTGACACTGGAGCCATTCAATCAGTTTTCAAAACCAGTTCCATGGCCCGCAGAGTCGAGCAGTATGGCTTCGCCAATGGCAATTTAGAAAGAAGCCTAGACGGCAGCTCCGGTATGCAGATGTACTTTGGCTCTCTTCATGGACATTCGCGCTATTCAGATGGCATGGGGCTACCAAAAGACCTCTACGCTAAAGCTGCTGCCGAAGGACAGCACGTCACCACCATTACAGATCACAATCATGCTGCTTCAAGGGGAGGAATTGGCCCCGGTGATGCCAGAGCAAAAGATCAAACTGGCACACCAATCAATACTGAAAATCCGATCGAATATTCTCAAACATTCGCCGATGCGGCCGCCACCACAATCAATGGAAAGCATGTTTCTTTAGTGGGCACAGAAATGGGCACCATCGGTAAAGTCGGCAGTGAACACAAGCACAGCCACGGCATGGTCAATGCTGAATCAGTAGAAAAAGGAGCCCATGCAGGCGAGAAATTTGATCTGCACGAAGCAAGACTAGAGTCGAACGAAGCCAACCACTTAGGTGGTGTCAATCATATCAATCTCTTTGAAGTACCAACCTTTTTTGAAGCTGTGCGCGAGCCTAAAACCGGTCTGCGCAGCTTTATTATGAGAGCAGTCGGTAAGGAGCCAGAGGTGGTTGTAAAACCACCGGACGTAATTAAGTATAACGACGGTGACTACCGAGCAATGGTCGACCACCTCGACAAAATTAAAGACACCACTGGCAATACCCCCATTATTCAACTCAATCACCCCCGCTACTTGGCCGATGAGAACCCAAATACACCAGCCTGGAAGCGCGGTCGAGACTATGGACAAAAGTCTTTTAAAAATCAACAAGAATGGCTTGATCGATTTGCCGACAAATATGTGCGCCAGATCGAACTAATCAAAGGCGGTGCCTTAAATCCAAGCCCAATAGACAAAGTGCCCACTGGCGACCTCGATCCGACCAGTTTTGCTGGATATATTGACAAAAAAGTACATGCCAGCCCTACTTTTGGCCGTGACTTCCACTTTGGTGAGCCCGTGGGAAACCCTGGAGCGACAGGATTTTACGCCAAGGGGCTTGACAAGCCAAGTATTCTAGAAGCCATGCGCGAGCGCCGCACAATAGCCACCACCAGTTCAAAAAATCTCAGTGGCCTGCTAACCGCCAACGATCGCTTTCTCATGGGCAGTATCGTTGATCAAAGCGCCGTGCCAATCCTATCGCTTAAAATGCGCATCGATGGCAATATTGACCCCGCAGCTAACTATGCTGTCAAACTATGGGGTGATACCAAAGTTGGTGACGGCAAACTAGCCGAAGTCTTGCAACAACGAGACATTAGCGGCGCCGACCTGCTAAACCAATCTCAAACGGTGGCTTTCGACGCCATAACCGGAAAAGTTGGACAAAACTCAGCCTACTATGTTGAAGTGCAGAGAAAAGATCCACGCACGGCAAATTTAGATAGAATGTGGACTGCACCTATCTGGTTAGAACAGCTAGCCGGCGGCCATTCATTATTCACTCGCTGGATGACCGGTAGCGGCTCTCAGTTACTGCCTGTGCCAAACCAACAACGGTAGCATCTGTCCTAATGTCGATTCGCCTAAAATGTATCCTTTTGATGCTGCTACCAGTGACGTGCGGCCTAACAAGCATTGTGGCAGCCACCTATGCTCTTAATTGCCTCGAGCATGAATACACCATCCACAAACACTCAGCAGAAAGAGTGCTAAATCTTCTCGCCCTGGAAGAGAAAGTTTCCAAATTGGTTCAGGTTTTAAGCAACGACTGGACCAAAGACCAAGAGGCAAGAGAATCTCTATTCAACAGCTTGACAGCTGAGATACGGCAAAACCACCAAGACTTGCCAGTAGCTGTGAGCGAAAATCCTCGGCTGGCGCCCCAAGCCAAAGAGATGGACGAACTGTGCAATGGCTTTCTCAAACTAGTCGAGCGAGCGCAAACTTTTGCTCGCACCCCCAACGACGCAGCCACAATGAATCGCCTCAAAATGGATCTTTTCTCCCTGGGACTAACGGCACGTTCTACCTTTGGCGACACAGAAGAAGCAGAAGACTGGCTGCAGAGCAACTCTATAGCCAATCTCAAACACCAAGAGCAACTCTTTTTGCCATTTTTGATTTTAGGTAACCTCATGACACTAGCAGCCACAGCCGCTGCCATTCTCATTTTCAACCGTCAACTAATCGAACCGCTACACAAATTGAAAGAGCAGATCGAAGGCGGCAATCTGGCACAGCAAGAGGCACAAGAAGAGGAACAAGAGCAAGAGAGCGAAATGCCAGCGAAGCTTCGGCGACTGGGTTCAAAGGGTGATGAGATATCTCGTCTGAATCAGGAGATTCAGACAGCCCTTGAAGAAATATACGAACTGAATCAGTCAGAGCTTGCCATTGTGCAGTATTCAGGGGACGTACTTTGTTCTCTCAATACCAACGGCATCTTTACCAGAGTAAACAAATCATGCGAAACATTCTGGGGTTATCCCGCCGATAGCCTTGTGGGCCAGAGCCTTGAACAGATCATTGCTGAATCTTCGCTGCCCGCGATTCTCAAGATGCTCAATAAAGCAAAAATCGAAGGAGGAGTGCGCTCCTTAGAGTGTCAGCATCTAGACGTTAGTGGCATTGATACATTCTTCTTATGGACTATTCATTGGGTCAAAGAAGAAGGCGAGTTTCTCTGTGTCTGCCACGATATTACCCAAAAGCATCAGCTCCAAAGTTTACGTGAAAATATTTGCGCCACCTTGAGCCATGATATGCGCACGCCATTGATGTCAATGTCTACTAGTATTGAGCTATTGCTGATGAAGAACAGCGGCGATTCCCCGCGCCAAGCAGCCCTGCTAAAAGACAGTAGTCAACTCGCACAAAAGCTGACAAAGCTAGTGACCGATGTGCTCGACTGGAAGAAAATTGAATCAGGCAATCTTGGTCTAACCGAGATAGAGATTGATTGCCTCAGGCTTACCACAGAGGTAGCAGAACGTCTGGAGACCCTCTATCCCGTCATCAGTATTGATTTAGTCAATGAGCAGAACTCTAAAATTAGTGGTGACAATAGCCTTCTAGAAAGGGCCCTTCTATCAATCTTTGAATTACTTATATCGAGAGTGGTGCGCAGCCAACAATTGACCATGGTAGTCAAACGCGAGGCCAAACAAAAGCAAAACTTCGCCTGCATCAGCGCCTTTTTACCCGATGCCACCAACGACGGAGACTTCTCTAAAGCACCAGCGGAGCAACTGATAGATAGCGACTCAATTATGGCAATGAATCTGCCCATGTCGTTCTATCTGGTAGAAAATATCATTAGAAATCATGGTGGCACTATTGCTGTCATAGTCGATCAGGGCTTCATTCAAAAAGCCACCGTGCGCCTGCCAATTCGAAGCGAGGTGCCACTTTGAACACCTTCTCTCTGAAAAGAATTGGCATCTTGGTACTGTCAATTCCTTTAATATGCCAACTAATCTTATCAATTGTGCTC
>CALRJJ020000126.1:0-9953 GCA_943367505.1 Flavobacterium psychrophilum
GTGGGCCCAATACTGTGGCTCAAACACAAAATTGCCGACAAACTGGTCTTAGAAAAACTACGCGAGCGCATCGGGCCCAATCTGAGAATCATCGTCAGTGGTGGCGCTCCTGCCACCAGAGAAGTACTGACTTTCTTCAATGCTGTTGGTATCAACACTCTTGAAGGCTACGGACTAACTGAAACTTCGGCCCCCACCAATGTTAACCGCATTGGTCAAGTCAAGATAGGCACCGTGGGCCCTGCAGTTGACTCTGTGCATCAGAAACTAGCCGAGGACGGCGAAATTCTGGTGAAAGGTCCTACCATCTTTAAAGGCTATTACAACAACCCTGAGGCGACAGCCGAAGCCTTTGAAGGCGAATGGTTCAAAACCGGTGATATCGGTACTATCGATGCTGATGGCTACCTGAAAATTACCGATCGCAAGAAAGATTTGATTATCAACTCTGCTGGCAAAAATATTGCTCCGCAAAGAGTCGAAGCGGTATTGAAAACAGTACCATTTGTCACTCAAGCAGTGGTCTTCGGCGATAAGCAAAAGCATTTGGTGGCTTTGATCACACTTGATGAACAAGCAGCCTGTGACTTTGCCCGCGAGAGAAACTGGGAATTCGATTCTTACTTCGATTTGAGCCGCTCTACAGCCCTGCTAGGCTTCCTCAAGAAAGAATTGCAGGCCCGCTCAAAAGACCTAGCAGACTATGAGCAGGTCAAGCGCTTTGCCATTCTTGCCAACGAGTTATCAGTTGAAGCTGGCGAACTGACGGCAACACTTAAGATCAAGCGCAATGTAGTTGGCCGCAACTACAAGTCACTTATCGATCAAATGTATAGCAGCCATGACGCAGTAGCTGCTGAGGAAAGTCGTGAGTTGGCTGGCCTTGCCAAATAGAAAAGTGAGCATAAACAAATAGCTAGTTGTCGGCTCAGATAGTTATCATCTCAGCTAGATATCGTCTCAGACTGAAGATGGTGGCATTCTAGAAGCAAGCCGACCGTTAAACTAAAAACAAAAGTGTCAGATTTTTTGAAGAAAATCTGACATTTTTGTTTTACAAGATACGTTAGTTTGAATGGCCGAGGGTGAATAGCCTAAGGTTTTCGCCCCTAGGAAAGGGCTTTAGCCGATTCACTCCGTTCAGTTTTGTCGAGAGCCGCTACTTTCAGCACTCTTGAGCGTCCAGCTTCGAGAACGAAGAGAGCGCCATCGTGACCAAAAGCAACACCTGTCGGGTTAACCAGTCCGGTGAGGAAAGTTTCGGCGCGGCCTTCGCGATTGACACGGATGACAGTGCCAGCACGTCCGGCTGTAATGTAAAGCCGGTCGAGGCTGTCCATAGCCAAGTTGCCATCATAGCCGTCAGCAAAGTTGAAGCTCTCTGACTCAGCCACTTGAATGCGAGCGACTTCACGGCCATCTAATGAGCGTTTAACCACACAACCAGAGGCATGTTCTAAGCACCAGAGGAAGCCATCACGTTCAAGCAGTAAACCCTGGGTGCCATGACCTGGCCCACCGAGTAGAACCTCATACTCACCAGTCTTGTCTATTTTAAAGACGCCGCCAGTGTTTGAAGGGAAGTTAGAGACATAGACTTCTTCTCTGGCACCGATAGCGATATCAGACAAGAAAGTGCCCCCGCCCGTAAGGTTGCCATCAAGCTGAGCAAGAATACGACCTGACTTGTTGGGGTCAATTTTGTAAACAGTACCCTGAATGGTAGCGACGTAAAGAACGCCTTTGCGGTCAAAGCGCAGGCCTGAAATCGTGCTATTGCCACGAATGCGAGCGTACTCGCTCAATTGGCCATTACCGTCGATAAACCAAACAGAACCGTCACAAGAGAAATAAATTCCGCCTGGTCCGGCGGTCATTCGAGAGAAGCGATTGGAATATTGCGAATTTAGTTGAGAAAGAATCCGTACGGCGTATCCACGGGGAGCATCGGGAAGGTCAATAACGGAAACTGACGAACCGCTCCCCTTAGACTCCTTTTCGGTTACTAGCGCTCCTTCATCATCTTCACTGACCTCAGCAGAGGTTATGTCGATGTGCAAAATTAAGTGCAAAGGAACTAGTATGCGACGAATATGAATCTGACCGTCGCTCTCATGCGAATACGACTCGACGTCAATGTGGTCATGGTCAACAGATAGAACTCGTCCGGTGACGGTGTTATGGCAACCCATACCGTACCAGATTTGAATTTTCTGCCGGCTATCGACGAACCCCTGTAGCCTGGTCCTAAAGCTCATAGCAAATGTCCCTCAAAAACGCCTCAAACAACGAATTTCCGTCAGACCGCTCACTCTTGTAGCGAGCGCAAAAATTACCCTACGCTTATTCTTCTACCCATTCTTGGCGATCAACAATCAATGCATGGTTCCAGAACTGCTCGATTTTATAAAAGCTTCTCTCTTTTTCTTGCAGAACGTGAACTATCACCGAACCGTAATCTAGTAAGACCCAACGGGCTTCGCTCATGCCTTCAATCGACTTGCGCTTGAAATCATGGCTTCCAAGAGCCTGGTCTACGGCATTTGCAATAGCTTTAACTTGAGCCGCCGACTCACCGCCAGCAAAAACAAAATATTCAGCTAAAACAGTTACCGAAGCCACATCAAGTACCACTACTGATTGAGCTAATTTGCTCTCGCAGGCATTGGCGGCAATAAATGCTGCCGTCCTGGCGTCTATAGTTTTACCGTCGACGCTAATTGGTCCCAAAGGAGCCCCACTCAATGGATTTGACACTATCTTTGTTCCCTTAATGACTTCTCTTTACGCACAAAATCGGCAGTATATTTCACGTTTTATCCCTTATTTCGAGCTTTAATGACATCTCTGCAAAAACCGCCTGGCAAGCGGCCTCTCTACAAGTATGACTGCAATTATGACGGCAAATGCTTATCAAGAGAGACAATTTATGCCAAGTCTCTTGTGTCAGCCTTACAGGTGCTGTATCTTTGTCCCTCACGTGGTTATTAGACCGCCCAGAATACACTTTATGTTGTACTTTTGAATTTAGGACCGGATACTAGGAGGAATCTCTGTGAACAAAGCAGAACTGGCTGCCGAAATCGCTGCTCGTACAAACACAACCAAGAAGTCCGTCGAAGAAATGCTTGCCGCTTTCACCGATGTCGTGACCGAAGTAGTAGCCAAAGGTGATCGTGTCACCTTGGTAGGTTTCGGAACATTCTTGCGCCGTGACAGACAAGCTCGCGAAACAAACAATCCACAAAAACCTGGCGAGAAAATCAAAGTGCCTGCCAAAAAGGTACCTGCTTTCCAACCTGGCAAAGAATTCAAAGATACCGTCGACAAAAAATAGTCAACGGCTACTGCGAAGTGGTTTGAATAAGCTAAAAGGGAGGGTTAAACCTCCCTTTTTCTTTGGTCATTTTCTTTGAGGTTCTTGGAGCTTGTTGAAGCTCTATGGCATAGCTGGCTCGTTCTCACGGCTGCCAGCAGGAGCTTCAGGCCTTGATTCTGGACTAACCTCACTAGGCAAAGTCTCTGGTCCCGCAGGCTTGGTCACGGGCTCAGGGTCACGCTCAAGGGCTGGTTTATAGCCGCCCATGAAGGTGGAAAGCACAGTGGACAAGTCGTTTAGCCTCGGGTCATGGGGACACTCTTTCAAGCCTTCCTTGAGCCAGTTCATGGCCAAAGGTAACTGCCCCTGGCTAGCCAGTAGACTGACTATGCGCAAATAAGCTTCGACATATTGAGGCTTCGCCCGCAGACAATGGGCATACGAGTCTCTTGCCAAAATGAAATCACCATCGGCCTCCGCGGCCTGGGCCAATTCGAAGAAAACCATCGACTCTAAAGTCGAAGCCCCACCATCGCGCTGATTGCTGCGCGCCTGGTCAAGCAAATTGACTGACTCGGCTAGCTTGTCGGTGGCTGAGCCATAGTTGCCCCGTAAACGCTCGTTAATACCCTGGTCGTAAAGTGCATAGGAGCGGGCGAGAAGAGAGTAATTGCGCACCCTTGGGCCAATGCCTACTTCCGCTGGACCGGCGTCTACATGAGCCGAGGCCGAATGGCTAACCGGATGACTAACCGTATGGCTAACCGCGTGGGCTCTGGCGTGACTACTTGGGTGAACACCGCTAGCGCGGCCGTGCCGCGAACGAGAATGAGAATGAGATTGAGCAACAACGTGACGCGAAGCGGTGTGCCTACTCGTTCTTTGAGCACGGCCTCTTCTGGCACTAGAGCGCGTCGAAGCAGAAGAGGCACGGCTTGCGCCATGCCTCTTACCGACTTGAGTTCTAGAACCTGATTTGCTCTTGGCACTGCTCTTTCGAACCGTTTTATGCCCTGCTGCTTTGTGAGTGCGTGCTTGGGCTGCCTGGCCAAAGCCAGAGTCACCCAAGTCAAACTGAAAACAGGACACTACCAGCCAGCAAAGGGAAGCAAGCGCAGCTGCGCTCGCCCTTGCAGCTGTATTGCTACGGATTCTGTTGCTCACAGAGTGCTTTCTCTTCGTCGCTGACGCCTTTCATGGTTAAGTTGACACGATTGCGCTCGTCAATTTCTTTGACTTTGACAATCACTTTTTGGCCAACTGCAACAACGTCTTCAACTTTTTCCACACGTCTATTTTCTAGTTGAGAAATATGGACGAGGCCTTCTTTACCAGGCAACACTTCAACGAAACAGCCAACTGGAATGATTCTAGTGACTCGGCCAGAGTAAACCACTCCGACTTCGATGCGCTTTACTAGGTTGACAATCCAGTCACGAGCAGCTCTTCCGCCTTCTTGGTCAACAGAACCGATACGGACGGTACCGTCATCTTCGATGTCGATGGTGGCACCAGTCTCTTCGATAATGCGACGAATCATTTTGCCGCCTGGTCCAATTACCGTGCCAATATCTTCTTGGTTGATATGAACGGTAATGATGCGAGGAGCCCATGGTGACATTTCTTCACGAGGAGCTGGCAGTACTGCTTCCATCTTATCGATGATATGGACGCGACCGCGCTTAGCTTGGTCGAGAGCAATACGCATGATCTCAAGAGAAATTCCTTCAATTTTGATGTCCATCTGTAAGGCTGTGATGCCTTCTTTTGAACCGGTAACTTTGAAGTCCATATCGCCGAGGAAGTCTTCTAGACCCTGAATATCGGTAAGAACGGCGCAACGGTCGCCTTCCAAAATCAAGCCCATGGCGATACCACCGATTGTGGCCTTAAGAGGCACACCGGCATCCATCAATGACAGAGAAGAACCGCAGGTGGAAGCCATTGAGGTCGAACCGTTAGATTCAAGCACTTCAGACACAACCCGAATTACATAAGGAAATTCATCTTGGCTTGGCAAAGCTGGAATCAAGGCACGCTCAGCAAGAGCACCGTGGCCGATTTCACGACGGCCAGGTCCACGCATTGGTTTTACTTCGCCAACGGAGAAACCAGGGAAGTTGTAATGGTGCATGTAGCGTTTTTCAGTTTGCGGATCAACTGAATCAAGACGTTGAGCATCAGAACCAATACCCAAAGTAGCTACTGAAAGCACTTGGGTGGTACCTCTGGTGAATAGACCAGTACCGTGGGTGCGGGGCAGAACGCCACACTCAACAGTGATTGGTCGAACTTCATCGCAGCGGCGGCCATCGGCACGAATACCTGTGTCTAGCACTTTGGCGCGCATCAATTCGGCTTCATAGTTTTCGAGATATTCAGCGATTTTTCCGCCAGAAACGCTCTTCAACTCATGACCTTCTTCAAGTTCAGCGATAGCATCATTGATAGCCTTGATGGCTGCATCAATGTGACCTTGACGCACCAGCTTATCGGTAACTGAATTCATAGATGCTTTGAGAGCTTCAGTGGCCTTTTCAGCCACCAAATTTTTCAATGACTCCAAACAAGGTGGAGCAACAAATTCTTTTACAGTACGGCCAACTGCCTTAACGAAGTCTCTCTGAGCTTCAACTTGCTTCTTGATAATTTGGTGAGCATAGTCAATAGCAGCCAGAATGTCTTTTTCGGTGACGAAGTTGCAACCAGCTTCAACCATCATGATTGATGATTCAGTACCAGCGACAACCAAATCTAAATCTGAATTATCAAGCTGTTCGTATGTAGGGTTACCCACTAGTTTGCCGTCAACACGGCCAACGCGAACGGCACCAACTGGGCCATTGAATGGCAAGCCGGCAAGCTCAAGAGCAAAACTGGCACCAAGCATGGCAAGAGTATCTGCAGGGTTTTCCATATCGGCGCTCATAGTGGTAGCCACTATTTGCACGTCATTGCGATAGCCTTCTTTAAATAGAGGGCGAATTGGGCGGTCAATCAAACGGCTTGTAAGGATGCACTTATCAGGTGCTTTACCTTCACGACGACCGAAAGATCCAGGAATGCGGCCTACGGAATAAAGCTTCTCTTCGTAGTCAACAAGCAAAGGGAAGTAATCGATACCGTCTCTGACTTTCTTACTCTCTGTGGCTGTTACCAAAACCATGGTCTCGCCGCAAGAAATCTCTACAGCGCCACCGGATTGTTTGGCCATGCGACCAGTTTTAACAACGATAGTCTTGCCGTCAATAACAATCTCGGTTTGACGAATACCGGCACGTTCTTCTACTTGCACTTCTTCTTTTCCTCTATCTTCTTTTTCTGCTTATTCAGCTAGTGCCTCTTCACCTGAAGGGCACAAAATATATTTCTGGATACCAGTGAAAGTTCTCTACTCGAGAACTTCACTAAAGCTAAAACAAAAACGTCAAAAACAAAAAAGGCGAGCCAAAGGCCCGCCTTTTAAAACTAAGCTATTAGCGTCTCAGTCCAAGCTTTTCAATCAGCTTGCGGTAACGCTCATTGTCTTCCTTCATCAAATATTGAAGAAGGCGACGACGCTTACCAACCATCATCAAAAGCCCACGTCTGCTGTGGAAATCTTTAGAGTGAGTTCTCAGGTGGTCGGTCAATTGGTTAATTCGGTCGGTGAGCATGGCGACCTGCACTTCTGGCGAACCAGTATCTTTACCGTGCGTTTGGTGGCCTTGGATGAGCTCTTGCTTACGATCAGCTAAAAGTGGCATTGCTTCTTTTCCGTCTTTTTAATAGATGTTCTTACGATTTTTTGGCGTTGGTAGATAATAGCATATACAAACCCGAGCCTTTACCGCCTGCGGGTCTCAGCCCACTTGAATTCTATAAAATTAGCCAATCTTTTTCTCATCTAAGCTAAAAACACTAAAAAGGTAACCCTTGAAAAAGTTCCGAATCAAAGACCTATTCTTGAAATACCCCCTTCTTGACAAATGGAGGGTCTTAGGTCTCGCAGGTATCTTTAAATATGGCATTACGGTTTACGACCTGTCATATAGAGTGATGGCGGTCATACCAGAAGCCAGTAAAGCCTATGTCAGAGCCAGTTCCGCCAATAGCGGCAGTGAAAACGGCCTAGCCACGCTAAAGCCAGCCATCTACGCTTACTTTCATGGCCAGATGTATGTATTGCTCGGCCTCAGCCCGCGCAACCGCATGAGTCTAATAGCCAGCAATTCACGAGATGGCGAAATGATCGCCAGAGCAGCTGAATTTATGGGCTTTGAAGTAGCCCGAGGCTCCCGCACCCATGGCGGCGTCAAAGGCGCATTCAATTTGATCAACGCTGCCGAGCACAATCGCAGTGTTCTATTTCCAGTGGACGGCCCCAAGGGGCCATTTGAAATAGTCAAAGCTGAAGTAATTAGATTGGCGCAAATTACCAAATTGCCAATAATTCCAGTAGTCTCACGGGCCAGAACTCGCGACTTGATGAAATCATGGGACCGCTACAACTGCCCATACCTTAATACAAAGATGGTTTACGTTTTCGGCGAGCCGCTAGAAGTACCAGCCAACGCCGATGATGAGGAAAAAGAAAATCTGCGGGTGGAATTGCAAAACTACATGGTGGAACTCAAAGCCAAGACCAGCGAGTTCTTCCGCTACGCCGAGCAAGCAAACTAATTCCTTAATATGAGCCCTAAATCAAGAATTGGCCACATCTATATGTATATTCACTTAGGGAAGTTTATCCCTGCGTGAAAATCAAATACACTTGCTATAAGTTGAACAACTTGATTGATCAAATTGAAGGTGAAGGAGAAATTAGTAAATGGCTGATGTAAAGGTCAACGTATATACACCGGCTGGCAAGAATGTTGGTTACTTCATTAATCCAGAAGTGAAAGCATACCCAGCTGGCGACTACGAGATAACCGGCGATTTCTTCGAACCCACCGGCGAGAAGCCAACCCGCATAGACTTCAACCCCGAAGCCATGCCCTATACAGCTGATTTGGGCGATTACTGCAATAACAACCCCAAAGTAAGCCACAAAAAACTTTCATCGGTTTATGTTCAAAGTGGCCGCCAGCCAATAACAATGAGTGGCCAGGGCAAATAAATACAAAACAAAAGAGCAGCGGTTCGAGGGAAACCTGCTGCTCCTTAGTTTTATGAACTCGTGGGCCTTACTTCGCTATAAGTATCAGTGCCTAATCAGTATTAGGGCCTAACGATGCATGGGCTGGGGGGCTTGGTGAGGGTCAGGGTCTAAAACTGTCACATTGCCCACAAGTTTTTGTCGCAAATTAGGTTGACAACATTTGTATTGCCGAACCTCATATTGCAGTTATAGCAGCAGGTTAGGGGTGACACCCTATAGGTGGGAAGATAATTCAATATAGGCATTCTTATGTTAGGTTGATAACAGGCCTGCCCATGATCTCTAAACGAAACCTCTAAACGAACCGTGTTGGATGAATAACTTGGAAGACGAGAAACCAGTAGCAATAGAGCCCAAGGCGGATGCCTCAGACGCAGATATTGCCGTCCAAATTCAACGCGAGCGCCGGGTACTCTTAATTGAGCCAGTGGAAAAAGACCTGCAACTAGTACGCAAGGCAATCATTTCTCAATCACCTTTATATGATGTTGATGCCGTGGTCACGGCCAAAGAAGCCCTAGCTCGCATCAAGACCACTCCATATGACGTATTGGTGGTCGACAACGACCTGCCCGACAGCAGCGGCGTCGACTTAGTCACCACCCTCGCGGCACAGGCTCCAAATTCGCCAATCATCGTCATTACCAGCGTTGATTCACAAGAACTAGCCCTAAAATTACTAATTGCTGGCGCCAGTGACTATCTGCCGAAAATTGGCGAGTATCACAAATTCTTACCGCGCATGATTACAACAAACTTGCAGCGGGCCATCATTGTCGAAAACTTGAAAGAGATGTATGACCGCGTCGAGAAGTCTTCGAACGACGAAGCGCTCTTTAATCGGTTCGTTGTAAATGTTCACGGCTCCCTCGATCAATCCGATATTTTAGAGCGGGCTACTGAAAGCCTTCTGAAAGAATTTGAGGCCTCACGAGCACTAATATGCTTGATCGGTGACCCAGATAATACGATGCGTATTGTCAGACAGATGACCACCGAAAGTTTGACGCCAATATCAGACAAAAGCACACTGTTTTCTAAATATCACGACCTCCTCTTAGATGTTGGTGAAAGACGGCCACTAATGGTGGTGCAAGATGACACCTTTGCCTTTGCCAAAGATGTGCGCTTAGAACTTATCAACTACAAAATCAAATCGATGGTCATGGTGCCCTTGGTTTATCGCGGTAAGTTAATGGGCTTGCTCCATCTTGATGCTCACAGCGATAAGAGAATGTGGACAGTACGCGACATCAACTTGCTATCGCGTATTGCTAACCAATTATCAATTGCCCTGAGCCAAGCCAAGCTTTATCAAATTGTCGAGGCGCAAAGTACATCGATTAGCAAACTAACAGACTTGTGCAGTCAACTAACTCAAGTTGTACACAGCACCAAAGAGTTGACCGAGCGCACGGAGAGCCGCGAGAAAGTTCGCATCAAGCTCAGTACGAGAGAAATAGAAGTGCTCAAACAAGTAGCTCTTGGTCT
>CALRJJ020000127.1:0-9929 GCA_943367505.1 Flavobacterium psychrophilum
GGCGATGCCGGCCGACTCCTGGCCCCGGTGCTGCAGGGCGTAGAGCCCGAAATAGGTGAGGTTGGCCACCGCCTGGCCCGACGCCAGCACGGCGAACACGCCGCAGGCCTCCTCCGGCTTGTCGGGGCGGTCAGGGTCGATCAGGGAAGGCCACCGTAGCTAATGGTAACTGCTTTTACGGCTTGCAATCGACTCGGTTTAATTGAAACATCTGTATCATCAAAAGCAAGAGCGATAGCCTTTCGCCAGGCCGATAAAGTCAACCAGGCAAGATCAACTACAACCGCTCGGTCAGCCAGGTCAATGGCGATCTGCCATTTAGACTTGAGGGCAGTGAGACGCTCCTCACAGACAGCAGTGTCTTCGTCACTAAAGCGACTATCAATCAGTAAGTGGTCTAAGTAAGCTAAGAACGGCTCAACAACAACGCGCGTAAGATGCTTGCTACCAGCAAACAACCATGAAGGCAATTCCGGAATTACCAGTGGAGTAACGACACTGGCCAAACCTTCAGACTTAAACGATTGCCCAGACCACTTTACAGTGATTTGCTCGCAACACATTTGCTTATCAAGTCGCCCTGGCAAGAAATGGCAGTGCGCCGTCACCCAAGCTTCTACCTTCTCTACTTGAGCTAGAGCAATAACGGCCAAGATTGCCCGACAAGGGTGGCGCACGGTAATCTCAGCTAACAAGTTCTCAAATTCACGCTCATTTTTGCCCTCATCACAGAGCAAGACGACATTAAGAGCGCAGGCTCGAATTACAGGGGTCCAACTATTTTTACTGTCGCCACTGGCCTCAGCGGAATTATCCTGAGCCGCTCTACCAGCAGAATCCCAGAGGCGACTGAGCTCACGCTCAATTTTTGCCACATCGACCTGAGCCAAATTTCCAGAAAGAAATGACAGGGTGCGCCCATCGTCTTGAGAGTTTTGCAAATCTTGCAACCCAGCAGTAGGGACACTCGGCAGATTACTCATTGTTTTCTCCGGTCATAACTTTCTCCAGGCATGCCCGGTGGAGGCAATTAGGTCATCAGCGGCTTTTGGCCCCCATGAACCAGCCTTATAATTGGGAAAATCAGCTGGTTTTACTTTATCCCAGTGCTCTAGCAAGGGCTCAATGTACTGCCAAGAGGCCTCAACGAAATCGGTGCGGGCGTATAGAGATGGATCTCCAATTAAGCAATCGAGAATCAAGCGCTCATAAGCCGTAGGGGTACGAGCGCCAAAGGCTGTGCCGTATTTGAAATCCATATTGAGCCAGCGCACCATCGTAGTTGGCCCAGGTTGCTTGGTGGCAAATTTAAGTGAGATGCCCTCTTCCGGCTGAATCTGCATAACCAAAACGTTATCATGGCGACCGTCGGCATCGGCCTCACCTTGGTCACCTTCAAACAATCGGTGCGGTGCTTTCTTAAAGTGCACAGCTACCTCAGTGATAGATTTCGCCAGGCGCTTGCCAGAACGCATATAAATTGGCACCCCAGCCCAACGCCAGTTGTCAACTTCAAGCTTAAGAGCGGCAAAAGTGGGAGTCGGTGCATCAGGAGAGACACTCTCTTCTTCTCTGAAGCCAGGCACGTGAGAGCCGACGATGAAACCCTCACCGTACTGTCCACGCACTGCATGTTTATCAATGGTGGCAGGATTTAGCGGTTTGAGACAGCGCAATACTTTGATTTTTTCATCACGAGTGGCCTCGGCTCCCATTGATATGGGGGGCTCCATCAGCACGAGGGCCAAAAGTTGCATCAAATGGTTCTGGACCATATCGCGCAGAGCGCCAGCTTCTTGATAGTAAGCGCCACGGCCTTCGACGCCAATTGTCTCAGCATTGGTGATTTGAATATGATCGATATGATTACGGTTCCAGAGTGGCTCAAAAATACCGTTGGCAAAGCGAAAGACCATGATGTTCTGAACCGTTTCTTTGCCCAGATAGTGGTCAATGCGATAAACCTGATGCTCACGCATTACTTCATGGATACTTTCGTCAAGAGCAATTGAAGATGCCAGGTCGTGACCAAACGGTTTCTCGATGACAACACGAGGCCAGGCTTCGTTAACTTTGGCTTTGGTCACTAGCCCTGAAGCTGCTAAGCCTTTAATGATTGGTAGGTAGAGACTGGGTGAGGTAGAAAGATAAAAGACATGACGTCCTTTGGTACCGTGCTTAGCGTCTAACTCAGAAAGAGTACTCTTGATTACTTCGTAGCCCTCGGCCGTGGAAGAATCAGTAGCGCGGTAGTAAAGCGATGTAGCAAATCTTGACCAAGAATCCTCTTCATACGGCAAATCTGGAGCAAACTTGATCAAAGAATCGCGCATTAAATTGCGAAATTCGTCGTCCGTCATCTTTGTCCGCGACGTGCCAAGTAGTACGAAGCCTCTGGGCAAGAGCCCCTGGAGGAAGAGAGCATACATAGCTGGCACAAGCTTTCGCTTGGTTAAATCACCGTGCGCTCCGAATATTACAAAAGACAGCGAATCGACATGCCGATCAAGCGCCAATCCCTCAAGAAGTGGATTATCAAGCACTTTCTCTTCAATCATATGTTCTCCTCGTCACCTGGCAGATCAGGTTTTAAGGTCGAAATTTTAGCACTATTGATTGCATTAAGTTGTTGCTCTACTGGCATTAACTGCCAATAGTAACTTCAAAGCAAAGATAGCGGAAATTGAGGGTGGCAACAAGAACGAGCGACCACTGCACCACATATAGTGGCACTTGCTAAATAGCAGAAGGCATGCTGTCATCGGACTGCACATTAATCACTCTCACACCGCGACCATCAAGAAAATCAACCACATCTTGGGCTCGCTCACCCATGGGCCACAAAGGCACTTCCATGCGCGAATAGTCAGTGTGAAATATGATCGAAGCAGAATCATTGTAAGGGTAATACTCAGCATAGATAACATCGGCAAGAAGCAGCATCTGGGTGCCTTTTTTCTTCGCCTTTCTATCAGTTACCACCAAGACCACTTCACTCTCAGTCAACTCTAGTAAATACTCACGCCGCGAATCGCGAATTAGGCCAAAGCCAAACAAAGTCAACAATGCGCCAAAAGTGATGCTACTAAGACCAATTAGAACGCCCCAGGCAGGCCATTCGGCCAGTGAGACAATAGCGACAGTGAACCACATGGCCACAAAGGCCCAACCAAGACAGATGGCTGTGCATAACGGAAACAGCCCTGGTCGCCGTTTGTGCGGCAAGGAAGTAAGTGTAATGCCACAGCGGTCAGTGAGGAGCATTGGTTCACACGAGCAATAGGTACCAGGATAGCCCTTATATGCCCGTTATAGCAGGTCAAATCACCGTTAGCCCAAGAACATAAGCTTGAAGACTAAAAGCTCTTAGCCAAAGATAGAAAACATGAATATGAATGTTCCGGTATTCCACATGCAGTGGGCAATCATCGATGGAATCAAGCTGCGTGTGCGCTCAAAGACAAAGGCAAAGGCAAAACCAAGAACAAACAGTGGAATGAAAGCACCGGGGTCCATATGAACCGCTGAGAACAAGAAAGCCGATATCAGCATCGACTGAAAAGCACCAAAGCGCCAACGCAAAGAGGTATAGAGAAAACCGCGGAAGAGCGTCTCTTCGCAAATTGCTGGTAAAACGCCAACCGCCACAATAAAGAGAACCGCAGCCATGGCATTATGAGAGCGCACTGCTTCCATGATAATCGTCAAAATCGGATTTGATGAGCCTTCGGCACTGAGAAGCTTCCTCGCCACAATCGAAGAAACCAGTACCATAGGCACACAAGCAAACCAGGTCAAAACCCCGGCCAAAACAAGACCGACAGGTCCGCGGGTAGGTGTGTGCCAGCGCAATTTAACCGCTTCCAAGAAACCCACACCAGTGGGCCTTATGGCAATGAACCAGGCCAAAATCAGAGCCGGCAAATTGGTTACTAGATAAATGGTCATAGTAAGCACTGCCAGCATTAGCGGGTCTTTAGCACTACCCTTGAGGTAAGGAATAAGGAGGCTAATAGCTGGGGAAAGAAAGGACTCAAGGGCAAGCCAACCAATCAGCACGCCATAGACCTTAGCAAAGCCGTAGGCTGCTGGGGCTCTAATTTGACCGAGAGTATTTTCGTCAGAAAGATTGCGTGGCAATTTGAACAGCTGCACCGCCAGGACAATGATGCCGACAAAGCAAGAAGCAGCCAATATCAACATTAAACCAGCAAGACGGGCAGCAAATAGCTTACTACTGTCGTTATATTCAGTCGCCGCTTGATCAAAAACTTTTGTCTGGCCGCTGACTTTGTAGACTTCAAGCTTGAGGACTTCGCGATAGAAACCAGAAGTAATCAGTTCATCAATCAGGGCTAAGGCACTGGCGCTCTCTGGGGCCTTAAGATTCTTCTTTAGATAAAGAGAATCAATCAGGTCAGAAGATCTGCCAGCGCGCTCGTCTTTATAGCCCCGCATGGCCGCCAGCTCATCGGTAAAGCCCATCCCTGTCTCAGCGGCAAGAACCACTTGCTTTAAACGCAAAGTCAAAGATTGGGGGTCGTGATCGACTGCACTTTCGATTGACTTGGCTGCAGCTTTATAGAAATCATCAGACGATTTTGAACCGGCCAAAGGAATGCCGCTAGAGAAAGCCTTAAAGCCTGCGGCCATACGCATCATAAGCTCAGACTGGCCAGCTTCCATAATGGCAGTACCCTTGCCGTCTTTGACACGACTAGCAGCGTTGCCAGAGAAGACCACGCCAACCAGCAAAGTGCAAAGGACCAGCAAAGTTGTCACTAAGCGCGGTTTTAAAGCTGATTTGTTGAGAAGTACGCCGAGGCCAACTACTACGATGAGCACTCGTAGTACATCAACGACCAATTGCAGTGGAACATTAGAAATAGTGGGCACGTGAGCCTCAAAAGGCGAAAGCCTGATCTTAGACTCTAAATTTTACAGGATTTCGAGGGAAACGGCCTCAAGTGAATAGGCAACTTCGATGACTTCAATCACCGCCGCCGCCGCCACCGCCGCCGTCTCCACCAGTAAAGGCACTACCATACTCGCCGAGCTGGCCACAACCACGAAATTCGCCGTACTCGCCAAAGCCCTCCAGCCCACCGAAACTGGTTCCGGTGTCGTGGAGGAAGTCGTGACTGTTGCCCGGGAAGAGATTGGGGTCACCCTGCGGCACTTGGTCAGCGTAATAGCCCCAAGGGAAACCCTTAACTAGCTTACGCTTCATCAAAAACCGCGGTGCTTTGAGAAAGCCAAGGCCGAACATAACAATGCCGACGAAAATGGCTTCAATAAAGCAAATGTCCCAAAAATACATGGACTTGACCTAATGACTGTCTGAACGAACCTACTGCAGGTAAGAGCGTAAGCCTAATACGTCAGGACGTCAACAGGTAGAGTGGGAGAATTACTCTAAGTATTTACTCGACGTCAGTCAATAATGCGATCTTTTGTGAACCAACGCTGCTTACTTGCATACGTGGACCTTGATTGCGCTTAAAGGCATCAATGTAGCGACGAAGAGCCTCGCGCATCAAATCTGAGCGGGTTCTGTGCTCAACTTGGGCGACAAAGTCGATTTGTTCTAGTAGACCTGGTGGAAGAGCCACAAGTACTTTCTTAGGCATGCACGTTCCTTTTTGTAAATTCCAAAAAAGTATTAAAACCAAAATTTACGACGACACTTTAAATGATGCGACACAATACCAGTAAACTAGTTCTGGCTAGTAAACTGGACGGACGCAAACTCACAGATTATGCTAAGTGTGTCCTTCGATTTCCAGAATACAATTTACACTTATCACTGTAGTTTTTAAAGAGCAAAAACAGCCATAAGCAGTGGAAAACAAACAAACTAATATAAAAGCTTTCTTGTCTTTGACGAATCACCACTGGCGGCACCACCACTTTTCAAAAACCACATACCATGCGGATATTGAAAGAACATACTTCGTAAATCCATATGACTACCAATCCTGAAAAACCGATCGACAATAACCAACTTACCAACAACGTCAAAGCTGGCGGTTGCTCTGCCAAAATTAGCGCTTTTGAGCTAAAGCAGATACTGGCTGGATTGCCGAAGATGAAGCATGCCAATCTGCTCAGCGGTATTGACAATTTTGAAGATGCCGCAGTGTACAAATTGAATGATGAACTGGCCATTATTGAAAGCGTCGATTTCTTTCCACCTTTAGTTGACGATCCATATCTATATGGCCAGATAGCGGCTAACAATGCGCTGTCTGACGTATATGCGATGGGAGGCAAACCGCTTATAGCACAGGCGATTTTTGCTTTTCCTACCTGCGACTATCCCTTATCAATTGCAGCTGAAATATTGCGGGGTGGAGCTGACCAAGTCGCTAAGGCTGGGGCACTCTTAACTGGTGGTCACAGCATTCAGAGCAGCGAAACTATATACGGATTAGCAGTGACTGGATTGATTAATCCAAAAGATATACTCACCAATAGTGGTGCCCGCCCTAATGACCGAATTGTTATGACAAAAGCTCTTGGCACTGGCGTCAGCTTGCTAGCTCTTAAGGCAGGGCTACTCTCTAAAGCTGAGCAGTCATTGTTGTTTGCGGCGCTGACCACGCTAAACGATCGTGCTCTTGAAGCAGCACGCCGGGTAGATATCCACGCATGTACCGATGTTACGGGCTTTGGCTTGATAGGGCATATTCATGAGATGGCAAAAGCTAGCAAACTTGCCGCTCGCATGGTTATTTCTGCTCTGCGTTTTTTCCCTTCCGCCCAAGAGTTTGCCAAACAGGGATTGGTACCAGCCAGTGCTTATGGCAACCGAAAATCATTTGAAGCAAGCGTATCTTATATAAAAGATCTCCCTCTTGAAATAAGCGACTTACTCTACGACCCACAAACGGCAGGCGGTCTTCTCTTTGCTGTAGCCGAAAATGACAGTGCCAATCTTATTAATGCAATGAGCGAAGCTGGAATCGAAGCTACAGTAATCGGAGAATTCACAGAAGGTATTCCAGGTCATATCGATGTCTTAATTAGTTAGACCAATTAAGAACACTTAGAAGGGCAAAACATGAAAAAATCTCTTGATCTCAGGGGTCTTACTTGCCCCGAGCCAGTGCTGAGAACGAAGAAATTGATCGACGATCAATCGCTTTCTTGTATTGAAGTTCTTGTCGACTCGGAAGTTAACGTTCAGAATTTAACTAGGCTAGGAAACTCACAAAAGCTGTCCGTAATATGCGAAGCCGCGGACGAGCACTTTAGAGTGGTGATGCAACGCTCTGCCACCAATTCTGAAAAACAAGAGTCGGCTGAACATCATCATGATGCTACTACTACTACTACAAAAGCAAAGATAAGTTCCACCATTGCTGCTGGTGGCAATACTAACTCCTCAACTGCAACCGGAACGATCATTCTCATCAGTCGCAATACCTTTGGTGAAGCTCACGGCTCGGAGAAATCCAAAGAAGATCATGACTTCAGCGCCAACCTGCTCAATCTCTTTCTGCAAACTTTACTGCAGTCTGGTCATGAACCACGGGCGATATTAATGGTCAATAGTGGTGTTAAGTTGATGGACCCTGATGGACCATATATAAAGGTACTAAATGAACTCAAAGAAAAAGGAATAGAAGTCCTTGCTTGCGGACTTTGTTTAGACTACTACGGCTTAAAGAGCAAAGTACCAGTGGAGCAAGTAACCAACATGTTTGCTATTTGCGAATATTTGTTTTCAGCCGACCGTATAATTTCGCCCTGATTAATCTTGCTCAAAATCGCGCTTAAAAACTTGGGCCAGAACAACAGCAACGATTACTCCGAAAACAATCAGAGCTACCACAGCTATGACAGTGAGCCAATGAAAAGCTGAAAAAATGTCGCCTATATCCATGTTTTTCAGTGTAACAGGAATAATCAAGAGAGAAAGAGCTAAGGCCCGGCTGCATTGGTGCTTTTACGCTAACTAGCTCAATGAATGGTCTGCCTCGACAATTAGTCTATTTCAACAATTGCTCAATTTCATCAAGCGTAGGCAAACCCAGCGAAGCACTGATTGTTCGTGTAGCAAGCGCCCCAGCGGCGTTGGCTGAGCGAGCAATATCGGCCCAATCAAAATAGTCAGAAGTAAGGGCTTGTTGCCAATTTAGGTCAAGACTAGCTCCACTGGCCAAGCGACTAAGGACAAAAGCGACATAAGCGTCACCGGCCCCGACCGCAGCCAAAGTTTCAACCTTAACCGGGGCGGCAAAATAGCTATCGCTGGAAGCGATTATAGAACCATTGGCTCCTAATGTAAGCAGCACCACCTGAGCACCAGTCTGGCTTCGCAGCATTTGGGCATACTGAGTTAGTTGGGCAGTGTCGCTGCATGGTTCAACTTCACCAAGCCAATAGAAAAGCTCAGGCAGATTGACTTTGATAATATGGGCCAGGCCCATGGCTTCAAGAGCCTTGCCCCGAGCAATCGCTCCTTCTCCTGTCGGAAAACCAGCATCAAAAGAGACAAGCAGATTAGCTTTGCGCGCCCTTCTCATTGCTTCTAGCACAGCGCTGCTGCGCGGCTCCATCGTCAGAGAAATACCGGTTGCATGCAGAGCCACTGCCCCTTCAAACAACTGGTCACTCAAATCATCAATGGTAAGCTGATGGCAGGCATTGGGTTTGGGCCAATTGTAAAATAGATTTTCGTCAAACTCATCAGTTAGAACATAGCACTGGGCAGTAGCAAAAGAAGAAGTGCGTGAGACAAAAGTGGTATCAATACCAGCAGCTGCTAAGCCAGAAAAAAGATAGTTGGCATGCAAGTCATCGCCTACCTTGGCCACCAATCGAGCATTTGTGCCAAGGCGGCTTAGAGCATGAGCGACATTGGCAGCATTGCCTCCGGCGCTACGCAAGAAGGTATCCGGCCCATCCCAATCAGCACTCTTTTTGGTGGCAATCCAATCAACAACCAATTCGCCGATTGTGATCACCGAACGATATGGAAGTTCAGAGGGCTCCATCACTAGTTCGAGCCCCTTTTAAGTGATCGACACTTTCAAGCCGTTCTTTTCGATCACTGATGGATAGAGGCCGTAAGCTGGCTTTATAGCAGGAAGCAAAGCCAACGCCTTGTTGACTGGCCCTTTTGAAACTATTTTGCCTTGAATTAGCGCTAAGGGAACATTGACTTTTCCCAACCAAAATTCATGGGCTACGCTTGATTTCATGAACATTTCCACTACTGGCTTTTTGTTGCAATCACCCACGGTGATAACCATCTCTTGACCATCAGAGCAATCAACAGTAAGACGACCATCGGGCTCTCGATAGTGAAAAGTCACTATCAGCCTCGATGACAAAAGCTGAGCAGCCATTTCTTTTTCATTTTTGATTGCGGTCCAAAGATCGTTCATTACTCTGTGCAATTCATCTGTGTCAGTAAAGACAGCCATTAATAAGCCCTCTTCAAAAGTTGGGTGAGGTCGTCGCTAGAAGCCTCTCGCGGGTTAAACATTATCGCAGGATCAGCTGCAGCGAGATCGGTCAATTCGGCAAGGTTTTCATCGCTAAACTCTGGCACACCCAATTCTCTTAAGGTAAGGGGAAGTTGGAGTTTCTCAAGTAAAGCTTCGACTTTGTTCACAAGAAGATTGGCTAAAGCTCGCTCATCTCCGTTATTTTCTTCGTCGGCAAAACCTAAGAACTGGGCAATTCGGGCATAGCGCGGATAAACGGTATCAAGGTTGAAGCGCATGCCATGGGCAAGGAAAACGGCATTGGTCATACCATGATGAGTGGCGTACTTCGCCCCAACAGCATGGGCTAGGGCATGGGTGATGCCCACTCCGGAATTGGTAAAAGCCACCCCAGCCATACAACTGGCCACTAGCGTAGCGCCCCTGGCTTCTATATTGCCGCCATCAACAGTTGCCTGGGGCAAGAACTCA
>CALRJJ020000128.1:0-9900 GCA_943367505.1 Flavobacterium psychrophilum
AGGAGAAGGATCACCTTTCTCCCATTCAATGACTTTGACATCGACACTAGAATCACCAATGGTCTGCTTCACTTCGGCCACAAACTGTTCGGGAGTGACACCAGGAAGCAGCCGGCAATCAAGCTCTGCGTAGGCCTGAGCCGGAATAACATTGGTCTTGTAGCCAGCCTTGAGCACTGTAATGGAAACAGTGTTGCGCAGCATTGAATATTTGAGCTTGTCCACAGCTAGTGTTTCTTCAGTTTCTTTCGACGGTGCTTTAGCCGTCTTTTCAATATCGGCATAAAGCTCTTTCAATGGGCTAACTTCAAAAGGTGCAATCGATTGGAAAAATTCTTTAGCGGCAGGAAGCAAAGTCATTTTTGGTGGATTATCAGCAATCTTTGCCAGTGCTTTAATGAGCCTATTGTTAGCCGAATTGCTCATTGGCATTGAGGCATGACCAGCAAGACCATTGGCCGAGAGAGAGAGCCAGAGAACTGATTTTTCGGCATAGTCTACGCCCCAGTATTTGGCTTTGCCATCACTATTGCCGCTCTTGTTATAGCTCTCAATCGAGTAACCTTCGTTCAGCAAATACTCGGCATCTTTAACAAGTTCCTTTTTGTTCTTGGCGAACCACTCAGCACCATAAGTACCGCCGACTTCTTCATCTGGTGTAGCAATAAAAATGATATCGCGATCTAAAAGTTTGCCAGATTTTTTGATAGCAAGCATGGCAGCAAGTTCCATAATGCCCATGCCTTTCATATCTAAGGTGCCACGGCCCCATAATTCACCATCATGAATTTCAGCGGCAAAAGGTGGATATTTCCAGTCACTCGCTTGAGCCGGTACAACGTCAATGTGGCTCAGCAATATCACAGCTTTCTTCTTGCCTGTGCCTTTGAGTCGGCCGATGACAATGGCACGGTCTTTAGCCGAATCAAATACCTGGGCTTCAATGCCGTTTTCTTTCAGTACAGACTGAAGATAAAGGGCACCTAGTTTTTCATTGCCTGGGGGATTAGTGGTATCAATTTTAATGTAGTTGCTAAGAAGCTTGACAGCCTCTTCGTACTGGCTATCAGAAATTTCAAATAGCTTTGCCGGAGCCGAGGCCGGAGGGGAAGAGAGCGAAACTGCCATGGCCTCATAGCTCAACGTCAGGGTAAGAGTGAGCGACAGGCAGGCTGTGGCGAATTTTCTGTAGCTTAATGACACTTTCTATCTCCGGTAAATAGTTTACGTTGCAAAGTGAGGGCAAGGTTTTTTCAAGCTTCATCCAGTTTTTTTAAGACCGGCATTACTTGCAAGTAAAGTTTACCTGAGTCTAAGTCTGTGGCGTTAAACCTTGCAATTTGACAGAATGACTAACGAAAGAAGGTCTCTTTGTATTTTTGCTTGGGACTTTCAAATTGGGGTTTTAAAGGATTATATAAATGACTAAGACTATTTTGGCCGTCACAGTGGCTTTGGCACTTTCAGCAGTTGCTATGCCTTCGTTCGCTGATGACACCACCACCACAACAACTACCACTACAACTGCTGAGACCGACAAAACAGTAACTCCAGCGAAAACAAAGAAATCTGTTGTAAAAACAGTTACCACTGACACCAAGAAAGGCGCTGAGAGCGCTGTTAAGGGTGTTGAGACTGTTGGTAAAGATATCGGTAAAGGAACTGTCAAGGGCGTCGAAGCACTTGGCAATGGCGCCAAAAAAGGTGCAACCGGCCTAGTTAAGGGTACCGAAGCCGTAATCAAAGGCGCTGGCAGAGGCATGGCCAAAATGGGCGAAGGCGCCAAGCACGGCGTCGAAAAAATGACTGGTCACGACAAGAAAAAAGCAGCTCCTGCTGATAGCGCAGCTACCACTGCACCAGCTACTGACGCTGCCAAATAATAGTTACTGATCAAAAACTGAAAGTCTAAAAAACGTCAAGCGGAGAACCATGAGATCAAGTAATAGATTGGCCAAGAGCTTTGCTCTCGCATTAACTTCTTCGCTTACACTTTCAGCACTGATGGCGGTGCCTCTTCAGCTGGCCAATTCAGCTAGAGCGGCATCGCCTGCCGCCAAATCCACCAAGCTCAAGCCTAGTAAGTCTGGTAACTCTGTTCAATTTGTCTCTCGCGATGCCACTCTTGGCATAGAAGAATATAAGTTACCGTCCAACGATCTTTCTATACTTCTTTGTGAAAGACACGCTACTCCTGTAGTAACAGTAAACATGGTCTTTCGAGTCGGCTCGCGCAACGAAGCGGTTGGCTATACTGGCTCAACTCATTTTCTTGAACACATGATGTTCAAGGGCACTAACATTCATGACCCGCTTAAGAAAACCGGTCTAGATGATGTGCTCAAGAAAGTGGGTGGTATTAATAATGCCACCACCTCCTATGATCGCACCAACTATTTTGAACTTGTACCAAAGCAGGCAATTAACCTTTGTCTCGAGCTTGAAGCTGATCGCATGCGGCACTTGCTTCTAAGAGAAAGTGATCGCAAGGCGGAGATGACCGTGGTGCGCAACGAATTAGAGCGGGGAGAAGATGATCCCTCGCAGCTCTTAGAAATGAATACTTTCGCCACAGCTTTTCGCGAACATCCCTACCACCATCCAGTAATTGGCTGGCGCTCTGACGTTGAAGGCGTGCCCACAGAAAGACTACGGCAGTTCTATAACGATTTTTACTATCCGAACAATGCCACTCTAGTAGTAATAGGTGATTTCGACAAAGCGGCCACACTAAAAGAAATCGAGAACAAATTCGCTGGCATTCCTAAGTCGCCCAAGCCATTTCCTCCTGTATACACCACCGAGCCGCCCCAAGAAGGGGAGCGTCGCTTCACAGTTAGCCGAGGTAAAGAACTTGCCCGGGTGATGGTGGCTTACCATACTCCGCGCGGCATAGACAGAGCAACTTATCCCCTCGATATTTTGCAGTCAGTTCTAGGCGGAGACAGCAGAAAATCATCTAGGCTCTATAAGCGCTTGATTGAAACTGGCCTGGCATCAGACTGTTATGCCGCCAACTACACCTTAAAAGATCCCGGCCTCTTTATCATTTCAGCCACTGTGCAACCGGGGATTGACCCGAAAATGGTCGAGGCTGCCATTCAAGAAGAGATCAATAAGCTTTCTGAAAAACCTATTACAGCTGAAGAACTCCGTTTAGCACGCTCCTCCATTTCAAAACGCTTTCGCCTTAGCCTTTCTGACCCAATGGGCTTAGCCCAATCATTGACTGAAGGCATTGCTGTGGGCAGTTGGAAGTGGTGGGCAAGCTACCCTCGCGATGTACAAACGGCCACAGCCCAAGAAGCACTGAATAGCGCCAAGAAATTCTTCCTTGATAAGAGCAAAACCGTTGGTTACTACCTGCCCACCGATTTTAAAACCGATGCCGCAGCAATTGCACAAATAAAGCCCTCAAAGCCCACCGAAAATCAAGGCGAGAGCAGCAGCGCCGCAACCAGTCTGCCTAACGAAGCAACTAGCAGTGCCGGGTCACAGGCCGATCGAGCAGACAAAGCTAAGACCTGGCAGGAGAGAGTAGAGCGCTTCCGACTGCCTAACGGCATGACTGTTTTGCTAGCCCGGGTAGCCGAGGGTGCTGACAGCGGCAAGGCCACAAAGAATGCCATTAGAGGAACTGTAGCTGTATCTGGAAAAATCAGAGCCGGTGATTTCTATAGCCAGATTGGCAAGTCCGCCGTTCCAGACATTACTGCTGAGCTTTTAACCTACGGCACCAAGAAGTTCTCAAAAGAGCAAATCTCGACCCAAATGGAAGAAATGGGAGTAAACCTCGATTTCTCCAACGGTACTTTCTTCCACGAGTTTGAATCAGAAGTTGCGGCAGAAGATCTGCCCAAGCTACTGTCGTTAGTCTCTAGCGAGATGAGGCAGCCCAAATTCCAACAGTCTGATCTCGATTTAGTATTGAAGCTAAGTCAGGCTGCTATTAAAGAGAAGATGACAGACACCGGTGAAGTCGCCTGGAATTCTTTAGTGCGCTCACTTTACAAACCAGGCTGTGTCTACTATGCCCCCGAGCTTAGCAAGCAAATGGAAGAGCTTTCTTCTATCACCCTAAGCGACATCGAAAACTATCATCAAAAGTACTATAGCCCCGGCAACACAGTGCTAGCCGTAATCGGCGACATCGAACCAGCGGCGGTTAAGAAACTACTTGAGGCTGAGTTTGGTGATTGGAAAGGTGAGACCGCCCCAGCCATCAAGGTTGAAGCCAGTGGCTTGATCGATCGGTCGGGGAAAGCCAGCAAAAGCAAATTGACGACTGAGCTGGCTGATAAAGCTAACGTAGATATCGCCATAGGTAAGCCAGTGGCCCTTTCACTGACCTCTAGCGACTATTTGGCAGCCATGATTGGTAATGCTGTGCTTGGTTATGACAGCTTTGCCTGTCGCCTGGCGCCAGTGCGAGACAAACTCGGTCTCACCTATTCAATTTCATCCCATATCACCGAGCCTCATTATCCCTATTCGCCCTGGTCTATCGATCTTTCAGTCAACCCAACCAATGTCGATCGCTCTCTTGAAGTAGTAAGGAAGATCGTGGCTGATTTCAATAAAAACGGTGTGACCAATCAAGAGCTAGCCACTGAGCAAGACCATCTGGCCGGAGTTTACCTGGTTGGACTGAGAAGTATCCGTTCTATTGCCAAGAAATTGACCGATTACGAGCAGCTCTCTCTGCCAGTGTCGTATATGGATACTTTTGGCAAGCGGGTTAAGAATGTCACTCTCAAAGATGTTAACAAGGCCGCTGGCCAGTATTTCCGCCTGGATGATGCAGTCACTTCCGTTTGTGGCAGCTTGAGCAATGCCAAGGCAGAGCCAAGCCAGAGCATCGCTAAGTAGGCCACGTTTTAGACAGCCTTAACTGGGAACAATTCAAATACTTAGAGATTTGGGGCGATGAGCGACAAGAAAAAGATTTTTACTACTGGAAAGTTTGAAGTCGACGGCAAGTGGGCTTCTGTGCGCGAGACCAAATTTACGAAAATGGTTCTTGAGACACGCTTTGACCGTCAAAAGTTCAAAGAAACCAAGCAAAAAGAGATGATGGATCGGCAGAGAAAGCCGATGAGCGATGAGGAGCTTGAAGAACTTGAGCGCAAATCGCTCAAAGATTTAGTTACCGATCTCTATAACCAGCGTACTTTCTTGCGCAAGCTCGAATATGAAATGCGCCGAGCCAAGCGCTACAAACGGCCACTTTCGCTCATGATTTTGACAATCGACAATATTAGCCAACTACAAAGGCAGTATGGTCAGATGATTGTGGACGAAGTAATGCGAGCAGCAGCCCGAATCACAGGCATATGTATAAGAGATGTAGACGTTTCTGGCATTTGCGACACGGCAAAAATTGGCATAATTTTCCCTGAGACCTACTCTTCTAGAGCAATGATAGTGGCTGAGCGCATTCGCGAGCGCATGAAGCAAGAACCAATTAATAGCGAAATGCGCCACTTGAGAGTGACTACATCGATTGGTGTAGTGTCCTTCCCGACCCATGCCCGTGACGAGATAGATTTACTACAACGCGCCATCGAATTTCTAGCGAAAGCTGAAGAAGAAGGCGGAGACCGCGTTCACAACGGCTAAACCTGTTAACGCCATAGTTCTAAAAGCTGACTGCTTAACTGTAGTTAGGTACTTGAGTAATCTACTCTAGCAATCTACTCGAGTTCTTTCATGGTCTTTTCTTCTGCTGACGGTGTCTTAATTGACGGTGCTGCAGGTGGCTCTTCTTGCGGTTGAGCCTGGCCAGAAGAATTTGAGTTGGTTCCAGAACTAGAGCCATTACTACCAGAAATTGCTGGGGCTGAGGCTGGAGCTGGAGAGGTGCTTGAATCAGTTTTCTTAGCCACATCGCTCTTTTCGCTGCGCTCTCGCTTTCCAATTGGATAGCTGTTATAGAGCTTGCCATCAAAGTAAACTTTGAATTCACAGCTGCCGTCATTACGGACACTAGCACCACCAGTGATGTCTATTTTCTTGCCCTCACGGGCTGGAAGTGGTGGCACAAATTCATCCACAACAGCAGATTCTTTCGTCCACAAGACCTTATCGCCAGCTTTGGTATCGACCAAATCAATCTTCATGGTTAAGGCATTGATAGAGGCATCGGTAGGATTCCAAACCTGACCAGAGATATGAGGCATACCGCCTTGTAAATCGATGGATACGGTCTTCAGTGTAACTGTAGGCACTGTATTGCTTGGATCGACTGATTTGGCTTGCTGCAGGTAACCATATCCGGTATCAAGCTCGCCAGAGTCTAGTAGCTCTTTGCCGCGCTTATTGAGTAAAGCAGCCAGTTTACGCTTTATAGAATCGTCTCTAGTTGAGAATTTCTGGGCCTTGCGCAATTGATCAATAGCTAGTTCATACTGACCAGTTCGCTCATAAATATCAGCTGCCATCTCGTAATTGCGAGAGTTATCGGCAATGGCATTGAGCTTACCTAGGTAGAGTAATGCTTCTTTGTCTTTTTTCTCAGAAACGAGCTTCTCAGCCAGTCTTTGGTAAATTGTCGAGAGTCTGGCATCTGACTCGCTAAAGCGTGAGCCTTCTTTGAGATCTTTTACTTCTTCCCACAATGACAAAGCTTTTTCTAAATGACCATCACGCAGTTCCTGATCGCCCCACAAGGCATCTAGATCTGCCAACTCGGCCTTCTTACCTGGAATGTTGGCCTGGGCTAAAGGACGAAGCAATTCACAGGCTTTGTCATAACGTGAGTGCACGCGGTAATAATTGGCTAGTTGCGATGCCAAATCAGGATCTTCAACTATGCCTTTGCCCATCTGTTGAGCTTTTGCTATACAGTCTTTAGCCTTGTCTATCTGGTCGACGCCAACATAGGCGCGGGCAAGGGCAAGCATAATTTTTGGATTATCCTTGGCCGACATCGATGCCTTGGTTAAAGTCTCAACAGCAAAGGCATATTGACCATTGTCTAACTCTTTCAGACCCTTACCAAGTAAGCGATCTTCTTCCGGTGCCTTAGTAAGAAAGAATATGGTGGCACCAGCAAAAATAAGAACTGTGGTCAAACCGAAAAGCACACCACCAGTTAGGGGCATTCCACTTTTGAGATTTAAGCTCATATTGCTAGAGCGACGCTTTGTCCCGGCTTTGCCAGCCGATTTAGGCGCCGGCCGCTCTCCAGACTCATCAAACAAATCATCCCCAGAATCTTTGCGTGAGACGTCATAACGCACTTGAGCAAATGGTTCAGTGGCTGGGGGAATGTAGTCGGGATCGGCATAATTTCTATTATGTGGAGAGACGGCCCCTCTACCATCATCAGCGTTAGCTGAATCTGATAAAGGAGCCGTCTCCACGATTTCTTCTTCGACATAGAACTCTTGTCCACAAGAGACACAGTTCTGATACTGAGAAGGATGATAGGTACCACAATTTGGACAGCGCATAAGTTGAATATCCGTGTTCCTGATATTTTCAGGTTAGATCATACACCCTGCCCAATGGCAACTATTTGATTTCTACCTTAGCGCCAGCTGCTTCGATCTTCTTCTTCATATCTTCAGCTTCTTCCTTCTTAACTTTCTCTTTCAAAGTCTTAGGAGCTGAGTCAACCAAGTCTTTGGCTTCTTTCAAGCCAAGGCCGGTTACTTCGCGAACGATCTTCAGAACTTCGATTTTCTTGTCGCCAACACCGGCCAAGATAACATCGAATTCAGTCTTCTCTTCTACAGCAGCAGCACCAGCGCCAGCAGCGGCAGGAGCGAAAGCCATAGGAGCAGCGGCTGTTACGCCGAAAGTTTCTTCCATTTGTTTCTTGAGCTCAGCAGCTTCAAGAAGGGTCAAGTTGCCGATAACTTCAATTAGTTCAGCGGTTGACATTTTAGTAGCCATTTTAAAAATCTCTCCTTAATACAGTTATTTGCGGCTTAAGCACGGCTTAGGCTGCTTCGTCTTTCTTCTTTGCGACCTCTTCTACGAGGACTGCAATGTCTCTAATCACTGCGTTCAAGATGCCAGCAATATTTCTGGCTCCAGAATCAAGACCACCCATAATGGATGAGAGCAATTGCTCTTTCGATGGTAGTTCGGCCAGCCCTTTCACTTCTTCAACTGAAAGAGATTGACCATCCAGCACTCCGCCTTTGACGGAACCTTTTTTCATTGTCTTGATGAAATCAACGACAGCTTTAGCAGGTTGTGCAGGATCATCGTATCCAACCACTACGGTTGTTGGTCCCTTAGCGAGTTCGGCGATTGCTTTGAACTCAGTTTTTTCAGTAGCAATTTTCACCAGAGTGTTTTTTGCTACGCGACATTTTGCCCCTTGCTTATCAAGAGAACGTCTGAACTGAGTCAACTCAGCCACCGTATACCCATTCAGGTCAGCGACGATAGCGACCTTGCCTTCTACGAAGATAGATTCGAGGTCTTTGATTACCCCGGCCTTAAATTCTCTGGTTGGCATTTAGATCTCCTGGAGTCGCCTCCATATAGATAACGGATGCTAAGTACGCTCATGGCATCTGTAAAAGTCTTCCAAAAAGAAAACCCGACAAATGCCGGGATCACAAGGACGAGAGAAGCTCTCGCAAACGACTGTTTTAACAAAGTCGAATTTGTGACCTCAAGTCGGCGACCCTCGTAAAGAGGATTCATTAAACTCCCGCCATTGCTTTTGGGAGTACCATACTGTCTGCGGCCTTAGTTAACAGCATCTAACAGTTTAACCTGATAGATGCAGGCCAAATTCTCGCTTTATATTGGGCTGTCGTCAAGAAAACTCATTTTGATGTAACAATTCAAGGAAAAATATCTCAAAGTTTGACCTCGGGGAACGATTCAATGGAAATCTTTGAAAAGCATGTGTTTGTCTGTACCTCAGGCAAAGTTTGCTCAAAAGATGGTGGTGAAGAAGTCTGCTCGGCCCTGCGCCAAGAGGTAGTTGCTCGCGGCCTCAAGGGGCGGATTCGCATCAATAAAGCTGGCTGCTTCGACCAGTGCGGCAACGGCCCTATGGTAGTTGTCTATCCAGAAAGTACCTGGTACGCCCATGTCCGGCCAACTGATGCCGATCAATTGGTTGAGCACTTAATCGACGGCAAACCATTAGAGCGATTACTCTACGACGGCCGCGGCCGCACCGACCGCTCATAACCTAGCGCTCATAACCTAGCCAAAGTTAGTCACAAATTAGTAAGAACGCCTTGGTAATTTAAGACAAGACACCCCCCCCTGTCTTATATAGGTGAATTATGAGCAACCCATTTAACATCGAGTTAAGCGAAAACTTCCCCAGAAGTGAAAGAGCCATGGCTAAAGTCGAACTTAGTATCTTCAACGCCGTGATGGATACTCAGATGGGGCTCTTTAAACAAGCTTGGTCTGGCTGGCCATCTGGCTCGGAGCGGCCACGTGCCGGCCGGTCAGATGCCGCTTCCCAGGCCCTTCTTGATGCTGGCATGAGTATTGCTTTTGAAGATCTCTGGAGAGGCCAGCAAAGATAAGCCAGCAAGAATAGGACAGCAGACTAAGCCATCACCTGTTCATAAGTGTATATGCAAACGAATATGCCGATGGTGAGGCTCTGGTTCACGCGCTTGGCTATTAGATTAGATATCGATAGTGAGGCTAAGAGTAGTCTTTCGAATTGTCAGCAGATATAGCAACTATCTTCATCGGGGGACTTCCAATAGAATGCCGCTCGGATATACTAATTACATAAGCGGTGAGCACCCACCAATAAATAAGTTGGGTACTTTGAGCCGAGGGGTTAAGTGGAAACATCAGGTCTGCGCAGACCGGAAACTGTAGTGATAACCCGCTAGCTGTGGATTCTGACTTGAAGCAGCAAGAAATATCGAGCCTACGCAATAGGCAGTCAGACGATAGTAA
>CALRJJ020000129.1:0-9874 GCA_943367505.1 Flavobacterium psychrophilum
TACCTCTCAGTCTAATCAACGAATATCGGCCGCCGATAATCAGCAAGTCTCGCGTCCACAAATGAAGTCTGTGCGAGATTTAAAACCTGAGCGCAAGGGCTTTTTGGCTAAGATCATGAGTTGGTTTAAGAGATGAGAGGCGCGCGGCAGCTATTGAGCCTGGCTCTTATTGTCGGCTGCACTAGTGCTTTTTGTAATGTTTTTGGTAATGCTTGTTTTGCCAGTGATTGGCAGTCTTTCTCTGATCCAGAGCACGAATTTACGATTGAAATGCCTGCGCCTGTGATTACCTCAACTAAAAGTTCTCAATTGCCTCAATATGAATCAAAAGATGGAGAGTGCAGTTACACAGTCAGTGTCAACCAGCGCTCGACGTTAAGTGAGGACGAAGAGATAGAAATATTTGCCCGTGAGTTTGCCGAAACCTTTGAACGCGGCATGAAGAAGTCTGGCTCTCCCACGGTGCGTTCAGTTGATGAGAAAGTAGCTGGTGCAAATTGGCGCGGCAAGCTCTATCAATTTGATAAACCTGACGGCTTGAAAACCACTATACAAGTATGTGTTGAAAACAAGCACAACATTATTCTGTATGTCTTTGGCGGCGCCTTAGAGCAGCCAAAGACTGTTCGCTTCTTGAATTCGTTTAAAGTGCACTAGCTAAAGCTCAGTCTTCACTGGTCAATTTATTGGCCGTTGCTGCTGCCGTTATTATTTGTCCAGGCCAGCGCTTAGCAAGATGCGCTCTACCAGTTGATCGTAAGAGATACCAGCTACTTCAGCCATGGCTGGCAAGTCGGAGGTATCAGTCATGCCTGGCAGTGTATTCACTTCTAATATGTATAGCTTGCCGTCATGACCAGCAATCATGTCTACGCGAGCGTAGCCACTGCAGTTAAGGGCTCTGAAAGTCTTCTTGGCTAATTCTTGAGCCTCGGCAGTACGAGCTTCTGATAGTTCAGCTGGCAAGACAAATTCGGTCATGCCTTTGGTGTATTTAGCTTCGTAGTCATAGAAGCCAGCCTTACTCTTTGGTCTAAGTTCTAAAATCGGCAGGGCAACCAGTTGTGTGCCTGTGTGAGCTAATACGGCTGAGCCATTGCTATGGCTGTGGCTGCCAATACCAGCGCTTGCTGAGACATGGCTTTCTTCTAAAACGCCAATGGTAATCTCTTGCCCACTGACAAAACCTTCGACAATGGCACCACCAAATTCTCTTAGAGTATCTTTGACGCAGCCAGCCAGTTCGCTGGCCTCTTCGATTTTAAATACCCCAACAGAAGAGCCTTCGTTTAATGGCTTCACCATCACTGGTGGTGCAGGCAAAGTTTTGATGAACTGATCGAAGTTATCACTTTCGTGCTCTTCGATAACATAGCTAGTGGGGAACGGCAGACCCTGAGCACTTAACACACGCTTAGTCAGGGGCTTGTTCATGGCTAGAGCTGAGGAGAGCACTCCCGAGCCTGTGTAAGGCAGTTTCATTAGCTCTAGTAAGCCTTGCACTGTGCCATCTTCGCCGTATTTGCCGTGGAGGCAAAGAAAGGCGATTTCAACAGCATTCTCTTTCAAGTCTTCAGTGAGGTTTTCGCTGACATCAATTAGCACAGTATTTTTGTAGCCCAGTCTCAGTAAGGCGTTGTAGCAATTCTTGCCTGAGCGTAGTGAGACTTCGCGCTCATTGGAGAGGCCACCGTAAAGTACGCCTACCACTGTTTCTTTAGTCATTTTCGGGGCTATCTTCACTGTTTATTCTCCACTGCTGTCTTTTTATGCCAGACGCTTAATTGCTCGTCTGTGAATGTACCCATGGTCTTCCATTCGGGTACTAAATCCAACTTAAATTTGTCGTGTACGCGCTCTTGCATGCGCTGCATCAGGGTGATCACTTCGTCAGAGGTGGCGCCACCTAAATTGACGACGAAGTTTGCATGAATAGAAGAAACTGCGGCATTGCCTACTTTTAAATCTTTTACCCCAGCCTGGTCGAGCAAGAAGCCTGCGGCCTTGTCAGGAAGAGGATTTTTAAAAGTACTGCCAGCATTAGGAAAACCTAGTGGCTGAGTTTTAAAGCGATAGTCTTCGTTGTGTTTGGTGCGCTTTTCAATTTCTTCAGGCACATCAGAAGGCATTTTGAATTTGGCTGAAAGTACCACATGGCGCGCTGGATCTAGGGCGCAACGGCGGTATTGAAAAGCCATGGCATCGCTGCGCATTTCAGTTACGGCACCAGTGAGGCTATCTAAAACCATGGCACTATCAAATATGGCTGAAATAGAGCTGCCGTGAGCACCGGCATTCATAATCACAGCACCTCCCACGGTGCCAGGAATACCAACAGCAAATTCTAGTCCAGCTAGACCTTTTTGAGCAGCGTGTTTGGCTAAGTGCGGCAGTCGTGCGCCCGCTTCAGCATCCAGTAGACCAGAATCGAGAATACGAATATTGGTCATCTGCGTGGTGCGAATTACAGTTCCTCGATAGCCAGCAGAAGAAATCAGTAAATTGGAGCCACCGCCAATTACATACCAGGGCTGACCAGAGGCTTTTAACTCAGCCACTAGATTTACTAGCTCGTCAACGTTTTGAGGATGACATAGCCTATCGGCGTCACCACCAATTTTCAGGGTGGTATAACGCGCTAGTGGTGCATTTTGTACATCTTCCATAATGGCGCTATTGAAGAAGAGGAAGCAGTAGATTGCCTATATTAGTGACGTCACCGGCACCAACGGTGAGAAGCAAGTCACCAGGCTGAAGATAGGGCAGAAGCTTGCTTGGCAGTTGAGCGGTTGGCCCCGATAGATGATGAGCATTATCATGCTTAATTGCTTTGACGAAATGCTCAGAATCAATTCCTTCGATTGTGCCACCACGGGCAATATAAACGTCAGCCAGAAGTACCAGATCAGCTTCAGTAAATGATTCGCTGAATTCTTGCCAGAGATCTCTCAGGCGGGCTGGTTGATGGGGCTGGAATAAGCAGACTACCCGGCCTCTTTCTTTGCCTTGATTTGTGCGCGTAACTCGCAGGTATTCTTGGGCAGCTTTCAGAGTGGCAGTTACTTCTGTTGGGTGGTGAGCATAATCGTCAACCACTGTAATTCCGGCTTTCTCGCCAATCATCTGGAAGCGTCTGTCGACGCCACCAAAGGTAGAAAGCGCTGCACTTACCTCTTCAAATGACTTACCTAGCTCCATTGCCACTGCAACGGCCGCCAGGGCATTCATCTTGTTGTGTTCTCCAGGTACTTTCATGGTCATTGAACCAAGCAGCTTGCCTGAGTGATAAACCTGCATCTCAAAGCCAGGTAGGCTGATTAGTCCATAATCTGGGCCTTGTCCTGGTTGAGCACTATCTGCCTTCTGTGTGCCATAGGTCACTATTTTGGCCTTGACCACTGCGGCCGAAGCACGCTCAAGCAGGTCGCGACAACCTTTATCGTCAGTGCAGACAATACTCATGGCCTTGGTTTGGCTGAGAAACTTGACCATGGTAGAAAGGATTTGATCGAGTCCACCAGGGTAATTTTCCAGGTGGTCGGCTTCTATATTGGTGATTACCGAGATGTATGGGAAAGAACGAATGTGGGTGCCATCCGACTCGTCTGACTCGGCGACGAAATATCCACCCTGACCCAGTCTTGAATTGGAGCCGATATGATGGAAAATACCACCAACAACAATAGATGGGTCGAGACCGCATTCTATGAGAGCCTGACCGACCATGGCTGTGGTTGTGGTCTTACCGTGGGTGCCGGTTATGGCTACTAGTTTGTCGCCTTCGGCTAGATAAGCCAGAAGTTCGGAGCGGTGCCAGACAGGTAGACCTTTGCGCTTAGCTTCTTCTAGCTCAGGATTGCCAGAAACAATTGCCGTAGAAATGATCAGAGCTCCGGCCGAGGCCAGGTTTTCAGCTTGATGGCCGATGAAAATCTCGGCGCCCATTTCTTTTAGTTCTTCAGTGATATGGCTGGCGGCTTTGTCTGAGCCAGAGACTTTGTGCCCGCGTTGCAGCAAGATACGTGCCAGGGCTGACATGCCGATGCCACCGATTCCGGCCAGGTGCACTGGGCCAGATATCTTCTGTAAGTCGACTGTAGTTGTTTGGGGAGTAATGATTTGCGGTCTCAAGCTGGAAGTAAGAGAAGGGTCAATGTGCGCTTGTGAGTGCGCCTGCGAAAAAGCTCCAACGTCGATTTCCATTTAGCCTCTCAGCCTCTCTATATGGCAATGCTGTATTTTCGTATATGCAAAACTGCTACATCCTGCATCCAGACTGGATTTTGGCACAAAAAAAAGAGCTCCAGCCACATTACTATAGCGGGAAACTCCAAAAAGAAACAGAACTGAGGCGATGCTCTCAGTTCTGTTTTTTGAATTCTATTTTTTAGGTTGAAGCTTGGCCAGTCTCAACGAAAGACGTGACTTGCGACGGTTAGCAGCATTCTTGTGCAGCACACCTTTGCTAACGGCTTTGTCGATGGTTTGGAAAGCTAGGCTCAGAGCTTTTGAAGTATCTTCTGGATTCTTCGCTTCAAGAGCATCTTCTACCTTAGTACGGGCGCTACGCATTGTAGATTTCCAGAATCTATTGCGAACGTTATTACGCTCGGCTACGGCTACTCTCTTGATCGCTGACTTAATATTAGGCACGGTTCTCTTTTCTCGCCAAAAACACTATATATACGTTCGATACAACTTTGTATTGCCCCCAAAGAATAACACATGCCTTGGGCTGAGTTGTTCAGCAGGGGGCATGTGTTTCTCAAGTGCTTAATAATCTTCGGTTAATATCAGTACTTGCTTACTTCTCGAACTTGGCCCAGACGCTGTTGTCGATGTTCTTAAACTGTTCCTTCCAGTCGTCAACCACAGTTTTTCCATCTGAGTTCTTAGCCTTCAGAAGTTCTAAACCATTGGCTTCGCCAGGGTTAGAGCGACCGAGCATGGCCATTTTTTCATCAACTTTGGCGCCGACTTGTTGGTTGATGTCAGCAGCGTCAAGCTTTGTGGCAACTTGGTCTTTAACTGTCGTCTTATCTCCCTCAGGCAAGTTGGCTACTTTGTCAGCACCTTTCTGAGGTTGTGAAAGCAAATCGCCGCCAAGTCCACCTAAGCTAGGAACTTCATCGTTCTTGCTTTCATGTTTATCAATGTGACGCTCGCCGTTAGCCATGATTGTGTCCTTCTTTTTTGCCAGCCCAAAAATATTGGGAGAGAGAATATTAGGTTTAGTAACACCGATTGGGGAGTATTCGGTCCGGGGGCAGCTCGTTTTTAAGCTCACTGCTTATGTTATGAATTTACGCTCTGGCTACCCCACCGTCAATGTGGTTTCTACGTAGTCTCTCTTTAATATTCCTCATGAAAACCTCAGCAAGCCCCACAGGCGCCAAAAGCTTGAAAACTGTCAATTGACCTTGTAGTCGAATTGGTAGCGAATTTGCACATGCTTTGGTGCTCCCTTTGGTAGAGGTGCCAGAGGCGAGGCATCCTTCAGTGCTTGCATGGCCGATTTGTCTATTTCGGCACTGCCGCTGCTCTCTATTAGTTCAGCTTCGGTGATACGGCCATCGCGCTGAATGGAGAAGACTGCGACCACTTTTTTCTTGTCAAAACCCTTCGGCGAGACCCATTTTGCTTGAATAGATTTCTTCATAGCGGCCATATATGGGGCAAAGTCTACGTTTGAACCGTCATTGTCATCGTCTTCGTCGTCTTGGGCCTGGGAGGGGATTGCTGTCGCTTTGCCCCCTTGATTTCCTGCTGCGGCAGCCTTTTGCTCTGATTGCAGGAGCTGGTCAATTTTGCTCTGGGGATTGGTCGGATCTGGCATGTCTTGCATGCGGTGGGCGGCAATCGCTAACTCTGGGTTGGTTTCTTCTAAGTGTTCGATGGAATGGCCCACATGAACATTGGCGGCCGAGAAGGCAGCGTTCTTTATAGGAATACCAAAGGCTACTTTCGTTAGCTCGGGATTCTCGGGATTGCTCAGTAAGCCGGGTTTTTGCCCCAAGCCGGCAGATTTTCCAGGGCCTGGCTCTGCTCCGCCCTCTTTTTCCATTGATTCAGTTATGAAGCCGGCCACTGTCTCTATGGGCAGCATGCCTGCACCAGCTTTTAGACCTTCGGTGAAATATTCAATAAAGCTCGTGCTGTTTGTGAGTTTGGCCTCTTTTGATTGCAACAGGTTGAGATCGGCGGCCAAAATAGTTGTTTGGGTATCCACGCCAATCTTCTTAAGCATTTCACTGAAGCCACGTGGATACTTGTCAGCCGGGCTATGGTTCAACGAATTGCTCATGGTGGTATCGAGCAAGCAAACTATGTTTTTTGATTGAGTTCTTCTGTGTACTTCGCCGAGCATGCCGGCAAGAGACGAAGCTGTTTTTTCTTTCTCTGAGGCAGAGCCATCGGCACCAAAAAGTAGTAAGTCGTTTTGGGCATCATTTGGGATAGCCTTCATACAAATGTAGATAACAATCAGATCGTTTGGTAATGCTTTCTTGATCAGCCAATCTTCATATACAGCTTGAGCAAGATTGGCTTTATTAGCCTTATCTTGAGTAACAACTAGCACATGATCTGGGGCAAAACGGCCGACGTTTGGGTCAACTAAAACCTTGGCCAGTTTCAAGACATTGCTTGTGGCATATTTGATATTGCCGATGGCGCTGTCGTTGTAGCGTCCAACTCCAATTAAAACGGCCCATTTGTCACGAATGCTAGGCACTGCTGGCTTAGCTGGTTTTGGCGTCGCCACTTGTTTCAGCTGTTTGATCTGTTTGATCACTTTCTGCTGCATCGGCTCACTGTGGGCTTCTGTGGCGAGGAGCAGCGGGCAAAGCGGTAGCGCCAGAGATGACATAAATAAAAGAGCGGATTGATATTTCATAGTTGCTAAAGTTTAGCGCTTTTTATGATCAGGTGAAGGCCTACTCATAAGAGTTGAGGCGAAAACTATAGAGATCAAAGCAAAGCAAATTGCAATAGGGTGGCTTCAAAGTGGCTCCCCTTGCCAGCAATTGGCAACAGTATATGCAGTCTATCAATTTCGGTACGTAAGATCGCCAGCCGAATTCTATCTCTCGTAACCAGTGGTGGTGCAGCAAGTATTGTTCGAGGGAGCAATTAGATGATTTTGCATATCCGCTTAATATCAGTGTCTTCAAGATGGGGCTTGAGTTTTCCAAGAAGTAGTTTGCATATAGAAAGTCGCCACTTTGTTATCACTTTGAGTTCCGACGAAAAGGCTAACGTTAAGCGCTCTATTACAAATTGATCGAACGAAAGCTTGAAAGTCGAGCTCGCTATTTTTAGTAGACATCCGATTTGATTGTGCCGCAACGGAGAGACGGTTTTTTTCGCATAGCAAGTTGCTCTGCTTAAGCTGTTCAATTAAATTACTTACAGCTGTAGAAAACCTGTTCAAAACTTTCCTTGCCAAGTGTAGATAGCTTAACTGCATTCAAAGATAAAATGCTCTAATACTTGTCTGTCTGGGTGTTTCCACCGCCGCCTAGTTTTTGAACAAGTAGAGATTGAGGGTTGTCAACGTGTCGGGAAAGTTGTTCATAATAGGAACTCCAATTGGAAATCTTGCAGATATATCTCCGCGTGTAATTGATGCTCTCAGTACATGCGATCTGATATTGGCAGAAGACACAAGAATATCTATCAAGATACTCAATCACCTGGGCTTGAAGAAACGCATGATCAGTTGCCATAAATTCAACGAGCATGAGCGTTTACGCTTTCTGGAGGAAATCAACAATCAGTCGCAAACCATAGGCCTAATTAGCGATGCTGGCATGCCCTTGATTAGTGACCCGGGCCATCCTGTTGTAGAGAGCGCCATTGCGCTTGGAATGAGTATCATTCCAATTGCCGGGCCATCGGCTTTTGTTTTAGCCTTAGTGGGCAGCGGCCTGCCCCTTGACCGCTTTTGCTTCGAGGGCTTCCTGCCTGATAAGCAAGGCGAGCTAAATACCAAGGTACAGGCCCTGGCAAAAGAGCCTCGTACCTCTGTTTACTACGTTTCGCCACACAAAGTAGAGCGCACCCTAGAAGTGTTTCTCACTCATTGTGGCGAGCGCAAGGCTTGCCTCGTGCGGGAGCTGACCAAATTGCACGAAGAATTTATACGTGGCACTCTCGCTACTATTCTTGACCATGTCAAAGGGCAGCAGGTTCGTGGCGAATGTGTTTTGGTTTTAGGCGGCTGCGAGAGCCAAACTGAGGATATGAGTGATTGGCTCACTAACGACGAGAAAAGAGAGAAAGTACATACCTATATAAATGATGCAATGCAGTCTGGTGTAAAACTCTCTAGAGCCTGCGCTGAAGCGGCTAAAGAATTTTCGATATCTCGATCAGATATCTATCGGGATGCTCTAGCCAGACAGTGAAGTTCTGCGATAATGCACAGCGTTCGCTCTTCTAGGTATCAATCATGGCCGAACCTGTCTCTCTGGTAGAAGCACTCACTCTTGGAGTTGTCCAAGGCCTCACTGAGTTTTTGCCAATTAGTTCCACTGCCCATTTGCGCGTGGTGCCAGCTCTTTGTCACTGGCAAGATCCTGGAGCCGCTTATAGTGCAGTTATTCAGTTGGGTTCTGTCGTGGCTGTGTTAGCTTATTTCTTTAAAGATCTAGTTAGTATCGCCACTGGTGCTCTGGCTGCCATCAAGAATAAAGACTATGGCGACCGCGATTTGCGTATGGTTGGTGCCATTATTGTCGGTACTATTCCTATTTGTGTTATCGGTCTTCTGCTTAAGCCGCTGCTAGAGCAAGATGGTGGCCCCTTGCGTTCTATCAATGTCATTGCTTGTGCCTCAATAGTAATGGGGCTGCTACTGGTGGTGGCAGAGAAATTTGCCAAACATGTGCGTACGCTTGATGACATCACCGGAAAAGATGGTGCTCTCGTTGGTCTAGCTCAAGCAATCGCTCTGATTCCGGGCTGCTCTCGTAGTGGTTCAACTCTGACCATGGCTATGCTCTTGGGCTTGAAGCGAGCTGAAGCTGCTCGTTTCAGCTTCTTGCTTGGCATTCCGGCAGTCACTCTAGCTGGTTTGCTTGAGTTGTATCACATGGCTAAAGACGGTTTGGGTGGCGACACTGGGATGACCAGTCTTGCGGTTGGCTTGGTATCTTCCACCGTGGTGAGCTATCTATCGATTGCCTGGCTGATTCGTTATCTACAGCAGCACAATACCTGGATATTTGTGGGCTACCGCTTAATTTTTGGTGCCTCGCTGCTGATTATGTCTATGAACGGGCTTATACACTAAGCCTAGTAAGTCCACTAATTTAGCGACGCACGAACTCAATTACTTTTTTCTGTTGATTGATCGTGTATTCGAAGCCATTCCAGAACGGCTGGCCGAGTAGCGGTAACTCAGTGTGGCCGGTGTATGAAACAGTCACGGGTAGGTCTGTACGATCAATTGGACCGAGCCTTGCTCTTCGTACGGTAAATGATTTAACTGCACCGGCACCTGAGACACCAACCGAGGTAAGAGTCTCGGCGTCATCCGGAATATCTACACCGTATTGCTTGGCCTGGGCTGGGCTGTGGAAGGCGATGCCGCTAAGAGTATTACCAGTGTCAAACATACACGGGTTTGTCTTGCCGTTTATTTCGACATTGACGATTACCCGCGCCCCAGCTTCTCGGAAGGTAAATGGCACTTCGTAGGCATTGCGGTTTGCGCCGGTGCTATAGCCTCGCTGCTTAAAGTGAATGCGCTTGGCCGTTGGGTCTATGGTGTATTCAAAGAGTCCAAAATATGTTTGACCAAGCAGTGGATCGGCATGATTGGTTTCGATTACCTTCACTGGTACCGTTCTCTCTACTGGTCCTACTTTAA
>CALRJJ020000130.1:0-9867 GCA_943367505.1 Flavobacterium psychrophilum
CTTACGGCCTATGTATGGTTCTCAACTACAACCAAGTGCACGAAGCTTCCTTGCTGCAAAGAAGCGATACCGAAAGCGTAGCCGGTGCTGTGCGCAAAGGCATTCCTGACCAATGGCTAAACGGCATGGGTCATTTGGTAAAAGTGCAGGGCTATCCCCAAACTGATATTTTCTACCGCGACGGCGAAACCGGCCCAGACAAAGTAACAGATCGCATTGTTATGGTAAGAACCACTGTGGTAGGTAGCCCTTTTCTAACTATTCCAGTACCAGCAATAAACGTTCCCGGGCTGAACGGGCCAATGACTTTTCAAATTAGTGCCGAGCGCCAAATGGAAAACCCAGACTATGCACCGTAACGCCAACGAGAAAGCAGGGAGAGAGAAGAGGCAATGAAAAATAGAGCGAAGCGAGGAAGCGGCTTAATCGAAGCCATTCTGGCTGCAACAATTTTAGTTCCAATCGCCCTTTTTCTGCTCGACCTAACGGTCATGATCATTGCCAACTCAATGAACGATACTGCTGCAAAAAATGCAGCCAGGGCCGCTGCTAATCAGCCTAAAGGTGATCCGGCTCATAAGGCAGCGGAAAAAGCATTGGCCACATTTCAGGCCTCATCCATAGTAAAAAGCCTGTCTATAAAGGGATTTGACTACCCCGCAAACGGCATTGGCTCAGTTTCAGTTGTAACAGAAATGGAAGTGAGATTACCCGTACCGCTTCCCGGATTTACAAGCTACACGTTTAGAGCTGGCGATGTAGAGCCCATCGTCGGCGCCGAGATAAAGCCATAATGTTTTTTGAGTTTGCATTTCTGGAGGATTTAGGCCAATGAGCACAATCGGGAAACGAAGCAAACGTGGCTCGGTGACGGCCTTTGCCGCAGTACTAGCATTGACATTGATGGTGCTTGGTATTGGCTTCATTATTATTTGTCTTTACATGGGTGGCCAACGCGAAACCAAGAACGCCACCGATGCTGGTGCCTTGAGTGTAGGCAAAGAAGTGCTGAACGAGCCCAGTGTAATGCTCACACCGGCAGCAAATCAGAGATGCTTTTTCGACTGTACCAACGACACCATCGATAACAGCGTCATTGGCGACGGCCGCGTCAACCTCAATCGCATTAACCGCGTCTGGTCAAAGGCTATGCTCATTGCTATCAATGCCCAAGACAGCAATGCTGGCAGCGGCAAGGGCAACGCCGATTCAGCTTTTCAGGGCGCGGAGTCAATCAGCAACGCTCTGGCCGACAAGCTAACCACCGCCTCAAATTTACATGGCTACTTTTCTTCGTTGTCGAAGGCAAATTCAGTGCGGATGTTAGGCCTTGGCTCCGCGACTGAAGTGAAACCTGGAGCCGGCTGGCAAACTTCATTGATGGACCGCGACGCCGAAAGCAACATCGAACTAACCGGCAGCGCCACCAACAAATTCTATATGCCGCCAGGCTTCAATCTGCCAGTTAGTTGCACGACCAAGTGCACCAGAGAGCCCATTCCTGGAGAGGTTGCTAATACAACTTTCTTAAGAGGATACGCTCCACTTGAAATTGGCGATCATAAGTTCTGGCAGGTACCATTCAAGTGGAATGACAAACCGCATTTGGTGTCAAGCACTCCGTTTAACGCCAACAAAGTAAGCGCTAAGGCAACCAATTGGGACAAGCCCGTGCCCAACGCCTATTCAGTAGAAGGCCAGGCCATAAAGCCGGGAGCCACTGGAGAAATTGCCTCATCATGGGTACTGAGCAACCCACGGCACGCCTTCAAACTGGCTGCACCTCATTCATTTATGAAAATACATATAGAAAAAATGAAATGCAAATGGTTCTACTATGTTCCCCTAAGAGTACCTGGCTTCAGTACCGAAGACTATGACTTCACACCCGACAGCAAGACTGGTACCACCAGTGTACCTGGCGGGGTTGGCTGTAGCTCGCTGACACCGCCGGCTCATATGATCGGCCTAGATGTGGCAGGACGCACACTAGACGAGGTCATTTTTGGTTTACCGAAAGGAGATACCGGTGACCTAGAAAAATATATGGTCAGTCGTGCCAACCAGATGATCAGCAAACCTGGCGTCGAAATTACAGCTTCAAATCTGCATTCTCTTCTCGGTAATGCAGCGACAATCGCCTGGCTAGTGATTGGAGAAAAAGACTTTTATGTCTTCAGCAAAGACGGCGAGACCTTAGAGTGTCAACCCAAAACTCTCGCTATGGCCATGGCGCCAACCTGGCTACCATTGATAGCCGGCGAAGACGCCGATGGCAATGACCACAAGCTCATAGACGACGCCAATATGCCGTCACTTCTCAACCCCCCAATGCCCACTTCACCCACTCCCATTCCCTTTTTCACCCCTGCGCCTCCCTATGTGCCGAATGTAAGCTGGGTAATGTGGGATAAAGATGTCACCTGGAAAAATGGTACGGGCTACAATGGCAACCTTGGAGAAGTAAAAGTAAAGCGTTGGAATGAAGTTCACAGCGTCGGCGTTTGTATACCAATTATTTAGAGAGAAATTAAAAGTTGAAATTCAATTTGATTCTTCCAACTGCAATGCTAACGCTAACATTGTTAATTGGCTCTAGCGGGGCCTTAGCACAGTCTCCGCAGCAAGCCGCCCCAAAAACCTCGGCCAAAGACGTGCAGGCTGCCCAGCAGCAACTAGCCACAGTTATGGCCACTAACAACATGAGAATGACCACTCAAGCACCAAAGAATTTCCCGGTGCAACCTTACCCCAATAACGTCACCCAGACCACCTTCATTAACTCAACAAAAGGCTCTCCTGTAGCCAACCTCACTATCTGGACCAAAGATTCTCCCGAAATGGTTTTTCAGTGGTACCAACAGACACTAAAAGCAGGTGGCTGGTCGCTTAGAATTGCCTCGCCCAAATTGATGGCCAAGATTGGTAACCAGGGTCAGTTATTTATGCTAGACGCTGAGAAAGAAAAGCAAGGTATAAAATTACTCTGCATTTTAGATAAAGCGACTAAGGGAACAACTGTTACAGTTGGCTGGATGAAGAACAGGTAAAGGCGAAAAAAATCGAATGGATAATGGCCAAAAGCTAGTTGGTGCTGTTATCGAAAAGCGCTTCAAACTTGAGAGTGTGATTGGGCGCGGTGGACTTAGCACTGTCTACAAAGGACATCATGAGAAGGCTGGCTTTCCGGTGGCCGTCAAAGTTCTACACGCCGATTATTCTGATACCGATGAGAGCCGTGAGCGCTTCAAGCGTGAAGCGACAATTATCAACAATCTCAATCATCCCAATATTGTTCACATGTATTCCTTCGGCTTTCTATCCGATCAAACCGAGGGCCTCGACCCACAGTTTCGACCAGGCTCTGAGCCATTGCCCTATCTGGTACTAGAACACCTGAATGGCTATGGTCTCGATACCATTCTCGACCAACGCTACAAACTTTCAGAAAACCTGGCCTACCGCATCATCGCCGGCGTAATTGAAGGTCTACAATTTGCTCACGATATGGGTATTGTGCACCGCGATATCAAACCCAGCAATGTTATGGTGATCGAAGAGCTAAGCAACGACGACAAGTCTTACCCGGGGCCCTATTCACAGCATGTCAAACTGCTTGATTTTGGCATTGCCAAATGCAATGCCTGTCACGACGAAAAACCAGCTCAACTAACTCAACCTGGCTTTGTCTTTGGCAGCCCACTGTATATGAGCCCAGAGCAATGCAAGGGCCAAGAAGTAGATCAGCGCTCAGACATTTATTCACTCGGTTGCATGTACTACGAAATGCTCACCGGAGAGCCACCGTTTAAAGGTGAAAGCGCTGTTCATACTTTTGCCATGCATTTATATGAAAAGCCAGTATCTCTGCCAGTCGGTGAAGGCGAGGGATTGGTGCCCCAGGCAGTGAACGACATCATTATGAAATGTCTTGAAAAAGACAGAGAGGATCGTTGGATTTCGGCGAGCCAATTGAAGCAGGCCCTAAAAGACATCTATAAATTTTAGTTTTAGAATTTTAATTTTAGACTTTAAATATTAAAGATGAGCTTGAATACCCTGCAGACGCAAAAGCTCAAGCAATTGTTGCCCTTCAATTAGCTGCAGCGGCTTACCCTCGGCAAACTGCCAAGCATCGGCGCCAAGCTTACTAGTGGTAACAAGAATTGCTTTGCTGGCACCTTCGTGTTGCATGGCACCATAAAGATCGCGCACGCATGACACCGGCACAGTGCGCTTATAGCGCTTGGCCTGAATGACAATCTTTCCACCCAGAATTGGTCTTTTGTCTAGAGCGACAATGTCAACGCCACCATCATGAGAGGCCTTAGTTAGCTGGGTCTCAAGACCCATGCGCACTAGCAAATTGGCAATGAGATGCTCAAACTCAACAGGGTCAATTGATAACAAATTGAGCGGGCTATCTTCGCCCTTACTATTATTGTCAGCACTCTCGGTGGTGCGCAAAGGCTGGACGGCACTCAAGGGCGTGCTGGAATAAATAGAAACAGCAGCAGAGTCGGTGCCGAGGCGGGCACCTAGTTTACGCAGACAGGCCATTTTATCAACACGGGAAATATCGAGCTTGGCTAAATCTTCACGAGTAACTCGCACCGACAACAAACAGCCCCTCTCATCTTTGCCAGTCTCCGGCACCACAATAAGAGAAAAAGCATTAAAAATGACGCTATCAAGTGCGCCGGCGCGATCAGCGAAGAGCGCATCAGCAGCCATTCGCAAAGCCCAAGAGCCAAGAAATTGCCGGTATTGACCACTGCGATCTTGGGGGCTCGCCTCAAGATAACGCACACTCATAGATGATTTAGTAAACTTGGCGCCTTTGTGCCGCGGAATAATATCAAACCCTGGAGCTTCTGCATCAATCACTAACTCACGCTCACGGGCAGAGTAAGCGAAAGATAGACTCTGCTCAAATAATTGAGCCAGAGCCGATTTAGAAAAGAAGAGCTGATAATATTTGCAAATCGCTTCAGGCTTCATGGCAAAATAGCTAGCTTTGAATTTTTCACCACTAGTCTGTCTAAACTTGCGCCGAGCCTGGGCTTTAGCCTCGGCCTTAGACAAAGCCTTAGACACAGCCCGGCGCGAGCTTTGCCGTTTAGTACTGGCAATATTTGAGGTCAAGCGCCGCTTTTTCTCACCAAAAGGGCCACCAAGATACAAGTTAGCAGCAGTGGCAAGAAAAGAAGCCACAGCCATGGCTGTGTGCACCGGTACAAAAGCAGCAGCTATTAAATACAGAATTACCCAGAGAGGCAAACAAACCAGTGAAGCAATAGAGTAACTGCTGATTTCATGAATCAGCCTGGGCATTAGTGGTCGAAAGTTCTGGGGAAGAGCCTGGGCAAAAATCTGCCCCCGGGCCACATAGGTTATCAGAGCCAGACAGATAACAGCAGCAAAGGCCGCTGCTATCTCAATATGCTTGGCACCATAAAACTCGAATGCACCAAAGGTCAAAGAAAGAAAAGCCGGTATTAAAACTATGGCCGCCACAATAGCTGTGGGCCAATTGAAATGATCGTCAATATTGCCACCGGCACCATTATTAATACCAGCAAGCTTGGCCCCACGCTTACCATTGGCAAAGTCGTAGCCTTGAGAAGACGGCTGGGAGTGGAGGTTGCAAAGAGATTCGATAGACTCTTGTATCTGCAAGTTATACTGCTCTACTTCGGCTGAAGTATTCAGTTTTTGCTTAGATCTAGAGCTAGTCGAAGGCGAAAGCAATTGAACAACCCTGCAGATATCACATATACCACCATCATTATGCCCGCAATATATGTGATTCCAACTGCCTTTCAAGCAATTACCAGAACTACACTTATTACCAGACACTGAGGGCAAGAAAATTGAGATAACTGAAAATTTGCGCAGTCGAAGTTATTTCAATTCATTATTGAGAATATTGGCCAAACGAGCGCCTGCCAGAGAAACTCTTCGCCTCGCCACTTTCAGCGCATTTTTTTTATAAGCGGGAGTGAGCTTTTCAACTCGATCACTGATACCAACGGGTGTGACGTATACTTTGCTCAGACAGAGAGCAAAACTCTCTTTCACCCATTTACTTACTTGCAAGTTCTTCGCTTGCTTAGACGAAGCTTTCGGCAAAGTTGAAATAAACGGTAAGACATTGGCGGGGTCACGCTCTGTGCCCAAGACTTCATCCCAGTAGCTATGCAATAAAGTAGGTGGCTCAGTATCATATATTTTCACAGCATTGCCACCACTGTCGCCATCGGGCAAGCCCTTAGTGATGCGATTAATACAGTGCAGTGGTTGATGCAGATCGCCAACCAAGTGCAAGAGCCAGTTGAGATTATAAGACTTAAGCTGGTCAGAGCTATCGGAGGCCAAAGTAGAGCGGCAAACGGAAATCTCGGTTTCACCATTTGGCGTCGGAACAGACAAAAGCTTTGTCTGATCAGGACTAAATGGCAAATCAACAAAGTGCCAATACTTATGCAAAAGCTTATCGCTATAGCCAATGTTCAAACTTGAGGTTATGCCATCAGGTCGATAGCCCTTGTCTAGACCATCTGGTTTATAGGTGGTATCGCCCTTAATGGCATCAGGCCAGGTTGCTGCAAGCATGAACAGCATCATATTCTTATCTTCTTGATTCAAGTCAGAACGAAGAGATGCCAACCAAGTTGAATAGCTAGGATTAAGTTGAACCAGTTGATCGGCGCGCTTGCGAACACTCGGCTGCAGTCGTCTGTAAGCTAAACCAGCTACAGCCATGTGACCAAAATCATCCCAAGCACAAACCGGATTTGGCACCACTAATAATGCCAACATGACGAGAAAGGCGGAAGAGAGAAATCTTTTAGTCATCATTTATTACGAGAAGGAATCAAAATTCTAGGATAGTATCTAGTGTAGTTGAGAGTCTAGCCATATATTTTAGCAGCAAGAAATAGTGCCGATAGTAAAAAACAGAAGGCGACCCTTGCAGGCCGCCCTCTCATTTACTCAGATTAAGACTGCTTATTTCTTAACAGCTTCTTCACCAGAGCGGGTTACATCTTTGGCGCCGCCATTCTTGAAGATTTCTTCGACCGTCTTAGCTTGATCACCATTTTCGGTGTGTACAGATAGAAGAATATTGCCATCACGCAATTTGCCTTCATACTGCTTAGCTTCATATTCAGGCATACCTAAACCAATTAGGCCGCCAGCAACACCACCACCAGCAGCTCCGATGGCAGCACCACTAAGAGCAGCCATAATCGGACCAGCGGCAACAAATGGACCAACACCAGGAATAGCTAAAGCACCGATTCCGGCGAGCCATCCCAAGGCACCACCAAGAACAGCACCCGATGCAGCACCAGTTGAGGTACCTTCAGGAGCCTTACTGTGCTTCTCGGTACCGAGATCACGTACGCCTGTTCTATCTGGCATCAAAACTGAAATATCAGTATTGAGAAATCCAGCGGTTTTGAGCATGTCGACAATCGCTTCAGCTTGTACTTCGGTAGGTACAATACAAATCACTGCTTGTTTCATAATCTCTCCAATATATGTGTATAGCGTCAAAGACGCTTGTAGTTAAACGACAGTTGAAACTGTCAAAAATATTCTGTTTAAATGTTTCCGAGGCAGACGCTCAGGCACACTTGCTTTTCGCGAATCTGCTCACAGTGACTGGCAGTCCCTAACTAAGTTCCCGCAAAAACGTTGTCAACAGCCAAATAAAATGGCGAAACTCTTTTGCAATACAGCAAATTGGTTGTCAATTTTCAACCAATCGCCTGCAGCAACAGCGCTTTCTAGTGCCACACAAGCATTCTCGTCTTCATTTATATAGAAAGGCAAACATAGTCCTTTGAGGCGATGAGCCACGGCTTTGACCTCTGACAAATGGCGAGCCGAGATTGCTTTGCCAAGCTCTTCTGATGTCTGCGCTATGCCTTGCACAAATTCATTCATCAATTGCTCAGCAGTGGCGCGGTCCATTGAGCTTTCCCATTCAGCAAAAGTCTTGGCATACTGTTTCATGACAGACTGAGGATTGTCAGCATCATCTCCCGCAGCAGAGTCAAAATTAATACCGTTAGAAATTGGTCCGAGCCAACGGCGCAGTATAGCTTCGAGCTTTCTAACATTAACTGGCTTAGTTATATAGTCATCCATTCCCGCAGCCAGACACTGTTCTCTGTCGCCACTCATGGCCTGAGCGGTCATTGCCACAATAATTGAGTGGCCACCACTGACTTCCTCTAACTTCCGAATGGCCCTTGTCGCCTGAAATCCATCCATTTCAGGCATCTGGCAATCCATTAATATCAGCGAATAACTTGAACTACATACGGCCTTAATTGCTTCCATGCCATTAGACACAGTAACCACAGAACAGCCAAGCTCCTTTAGTTGAAGTTGGGCTAACTTTTGATTAACCGGCTGATCTTCAACAACCAAGATATGACAATTATTGAAAGTGACTGTCTCTGGGCCTATTACCAAAGCCTGTTGCGCCGGTTCTGGCTGATTTCCTAAGCGAACGCTAGCTAAACAAGAAAGCAATCGACTTTGCTTGATTGGTTTTCGCAAACAAGCATCAAAGCGCTCCGAGAAGCCCGGCCCTGTCCAAACTAAAGGAATATCATTGTTTCTTTCAAGAGTATCGGCAAAAGCGACGGCCTCTGGCAGTGCCTTTCCATCAAGAAGAACGAGGTCAAAGGCGCCCCTACTCTCGGCAAGACGCACTAAAGCTTGAGCATAACTAGAAGCCTGACTAAGAACAAAACCCCAGTCTCGACTATAAGCATTAAGCAGACGGGCAAATCCTTCTGGCGCATCAACAACGAGCAGTCGCATTCCAGTTAGCAAACTGCGCCTGGCACTCTCAACAGAACGCTCCTTTTCAGCAGCAACCGGCAGCGGTATCTCGACAGAGAACCGACTGCCTTTGCCCAATTCGCTCTCTACCGTAACACTCCCGGCCATCAACTCCACTAGTCTCTTTGTGATCGAAAGGCCCAGGCCAGTGCCGCCAAACCTACGGGTAATTGAACCATCACCTTGAGAAAACGGAAGGAACAATCCATCGACAGCCTCACGACTGATACCAATACCGGTATCGCTAACGATAAGGCGAACTCTACAAGTTTTACCATCGCCAGGTTCTTTTACGGCTTCAGTGCTGTCAACAAAAACCTCAATTAAGACCTCACCAGAGCTCGTAAACTTGATGGCATTGCTCAATAAGTTAAGCAAAATCTGGCGCATCCTCACGGCATCACCGAGCAGCAGATGGGGGACATCAACCGCCACATAGGACAATAGTGAAACTCGCTTTTCAGCAGCTGACTCAGCAAATAGTTCTACGCTCTCTTCAACCAGGTCAAGGAGATTAAAGGGAGCACTGAATAACTCTAATTTCCCTGCTTCAACTTTAGACAAGTCGAGAATGTCATTAATCAGCAACAATAGACTCTCGGCCGAAGTATTAATTGTACTGACCAGATCCCGCTGTTCCGGCTCAAGCTTTGTGCGACCGAGTAAATCGCTCATACCAATTACCGCATTCATCGGAGTTCTTATTTCGTGGCTCATATTGGCCAAAAATTCGCTCTTGGCTTGATTGGCCGACTCAGCTGCTTCCTTAGCCAAGCCTAACTCTGCAGTGCGTTGCAAAACTCTAGTTTCGAGTTCAAGGTTGAGAGCACGCAAGTCAGCCTCAGCTTTGAGTCTAGCTGTGATATCTTGCACCATAGCCACCGAAGCAACGGGCTGGCCAGTACCATCGCGCAAAATTGCGGCATTGACTTCGACCCAGATGATCGAACCATCCTTGCGCACATAGCGCTTCTCTACAAGATAAACAGAAGAAGTATCAAC
>CALRJJ020000131.1:0-9867 GCA_943367505.1 Flavobacterium psychrophilum
GACTAATGGTTCAATAGTTAAACCAGGCACTAGCAAGGTGAATAGAACCACGCCAAAGGTCGTGATTGTAATCATTTCTTTGGCAGCCAGGCTATCGGGCAGGCTCAGAGCTAATGCCATGCAGATAGAGCCGCGCAGTGCCCCCCAGAAGAGAAGGTGGCGCCATTTCCATGGAATCTTTTCATTGTGTTGCCGCAGAAACGGAGTCATGCCGTAAACCACGATGATACGAGCAACGATAACTACTGCTATGCCTACTGCTATTTGCAGTGAGTATTTGCAAAGCAGATCGTATTTTACTTGCAAACCAATTAGCAGAAAAATCAGTGAATTGACCAGAAATGCTGTGTATTCCCAAAAGGAGTTGACAGCCATACGCGTGCCAACTGACATCGAATTGCGGCTGCCGTAGTTGCCAATTACCACTCCTGCTGCCACCACACTTAGTACTGCTGAAAGGTGCAGTTGCTCGGCTAAAATATATGAGCCATAGGCCACTATGGTCGTCAGTGTAATTTCCAGCAGGTGGTCGTCAAAGAGACTGGTGATGCGCGAAGCGGCATAGCCAATGATAGCGCCTATGGCCGCACCGCCCACTACAACCAAGACGAAGTTTCCTAACGTTGAGGCGGCCGAAAATGAAGCACCACTTAGCACTATAGCTAGTACCAGTTTGAAAAGTACAACAGCCGTGCCGTCATTGGCTAGACTCTCGCCCTCCAGGAGCATGGTCAAGCTGCTATTAATGCCGAGTTTGCGAAATAGTGCTAACACTGAAATCGGGTCGGTAGCTGCAATCATAGCGCCGAAGAGAAAAGCGGGTCCTAGAGCCACTCCGGCAAAATAGTTCATGCCGTAGGCGACCACCACTGTATTAACTACCACGCCCAGGGTGGCAAGCACCGTAATTGGTAACCAGCCTTCTTTTAACTCGCGCAGCGGAATGTTCCAGGAGGCTTCAAATAGTACGGCTGGTAGAAAAATCAGCAAGATTAGGTCGGGTGTGAGCTCTACTGGAGGCAATAAATGGCAGATGCCAATCAGTAAGCCAACAATAACCAGGGCAATTGAATAGGGCAGTTTTATCCATTTTACTGACATGGCAACCGTGGCGGTGACCATGAGTAAGACCACAAAAAGGTCTACGTGTAGGGCGTCGTGATTCAATTCTGGTCTTCCAGTGAAAATAGTTCGATGGTGTAGTGGTCAGACAGTATATGCCACGGGAAGTCATTCTTCCTTTCGGAGATCTTGACGTTCAACACATCATTGCTCTGGTGAAGGCTGTCAGTGCCTGAATAGAGGGCTTTTATTTCTTCTGGTGTGGCGACAAATGGCGAGAGTATGAAACCGGCCCTGAGGTTGTCTGAAGGGGCTACATAACTTTCTTGCTTGCCGTTTTTCAGTTGTACTGAGATGGCAGCTGGGTAAATGCGAAAGAAGAGCTTTTGCAAAGAGCCAAGGGCTGTCACTTTCAGGTTTATTTTGGCAAAGATGATTTTGTCTTTGCCAGCTCTAGAAGAGCCGATATCGATAGGTTGTCCTAGTATTGCTTCAATGGTCTCTAAGGGTTCTAGCTTAAGTTGGCGCGGTTCAGTGCGCTTTTTCACAACTAAGCCGCTGCTCTGGCAATTGTCGGGTTGATAGCGACTGAGCAACTCTGGCCAGGAGGGCCCATCGTGAAGGGTGGGATAGTAGCCGTAGCAATCTTTCATTTCTTGCAAGACAACGTATTCTGCGGCTTTATCTCGTGACCAGTAATTTTTGTTAGTTTCAAGGAGAGATTCTTTGTAGGCCAGGTAGCTTTGAATTACTGGTCGCGGCTGATAATTGTAGTTATTAGCAATCACTACATTGAGATCGGCAGGTAAGAGATCGACGCTGCCACCAAGGGCCGGCAAATGATTTTCGTTTTTGATTTTCTCCATGCGCTTCTGGTAGGCCTCTGGGCCATTTGATTTACCTTGCAGCACCAAGAGGCATTGAGGCAGCCTTATGGCGCTATCGTAGACGTTGGCGAAGAGCATGGCGGGGTAGATTAGCAGTGGCGGAATGCCTGGCATGGGCATGTTGGCTGGAATGGCCATAAACAGCATACTGGCCACCGAGACCAGGGCCATGGCCTTCAGCGATTTGTTTTTTGTCTCAATGAAAAAGGGCGCCAGGGCCAGGGCGGCAAAGCCAAAGACTGACGGGGCAATCACTTGATGATCTAGGGTCTGGCGCACGTAGGCAGCCTTAAAGGTCAAAAAAAAAGCCCGCTTTCAGCTAATAGAGCGATGGGGAAGGTCTTGGCCATTCGTTTTTGAGCCAGGTAGGTGAAGCCCAAAAGTAGCAGGCCGGTGGATAGCATGGTGGCTATTATGGGCCATTGCCAATTAGCTTCAGACCACGACATGGCCTCGCTGTGACCGGCTGCCACTGCTAGAGATGTGCTGATATAGGTGGGCAGATTGGTCAGAGGTTGGCCGCTGAGCATCCATCCAGCAAGAAACACCGCCGCAAAAAGAAATAGTCTAATGGGCAGTTTCTTCTTCAGCACTTCGTCTAAGGCAATGAAAGCAATCACCCAAACTGCAGCGACGAAAAAGGTAAATTTGACTAGGGCGGTCAGGGCTAAAAGGACAAGCAGAATAATTGTTTCTATTGAAAGGTTGTATGGTTTTTCTTTGTCGTCAAGCAGAAAATATTGGTTGACGAGCAGCACTGGTATGGCTAAAAAGAAAACATCGCCAAAGAAGCCGTAGAGCGATACCAGGCAAAAGATCCATGCCATTGATAGGGGCCAATTGGGCAGCAGGCGTCTACTTTGCAGCACCATAACGGCCGTGGTCAGGGCGCAAAACAAGCCCTGCAGTAAAAGTTTGAGGCTGTAAGTATCAGGAAAGTAAGTCTTGTTGTAGATAAAGCCCAGGGGGCCAAAGGTGAAGATATAGTCAATACCGCTCAGGGCCCCGCGTTTGGCAAAGAGATTGAGTGCCAGGTCCCAAGAATCATCTTCCGAAACCGGGATGACGCGAGGAATCCACGGTAGGGTGCGAACCACTGTGAGGGCAATAACGGCGCCGAGAACCAGCCAGAAGACCCAGCCATTTCGCTTGGAAGCCGCTTGCTTAAGTGAATCTGCGCTGTCTGCGGCCTGTATCAATCGCTACTTATCTCTGCAATGTTTGTTCTTCAATTTTTATACCATGGTTTAACATGGGTATAGATCATGATGAGGTTTAAGGTCTCATTTTAGGAGTTTATGACCGCGTCTTCCCAAGCAGTTAAGAGTAGTAAGTTCTGCTTTCCCTGGATGGCCAGTCGAGAGTTTGACTTGCTCTGGTTCTTCGCACCGCTTTTACTGGCCTTCGCTGCCACTATCTTGCTGCAATTGCCAGCGGCCGCTTCTCCTAGTCTGCTTTTCTTGTTTATCGTCAATGCTTTTGGTATCGGGCCCATGCATCAAGGCCCGACCTGGTTTTTCTATTTCGATAAGAAAAACAGTCAGTATTGGGCTCAAGACCCTAAGCGGGTGGCGCTCTATTATGTAGCACCAGTGTTAGTTGGTATTGTCACAGTGTTCTTGGCTGTGACCACGCCCTGGCTCGGTCTGACCATAACTACCCTGTGGGGAGTGCAGCACTTTGTGCAGCAGAACCTTGGCATTGTTCTTCTCTATCACAACAAAAACGCTAATGAGGCTCTGCCCAATCGCGATTTACTATCGCGCAGTCTGTGGACACCATCTATATTCTTCGTCTCAGTGTTTTTCTATCGTCAGCTTTTTCCCGGTGTCGAGAATTATTGGGCCCTAGCAGCTTTCGTTGCTCTGGCGCTTTTGGCTATATATGATATTGGCCGCTATTTGAATAATATCTTCAAACAAGTCGGTGCTGGAGCCAGTATCAATGTGCCAGCCTTTGTCTTCTGGGTCACTTCGGTGCTTTACTTCGTGCCCTTTGTCTGGCCTGGTCAGCGGGTTGAGACCGCTTTTCTCATTCCTGGAACAATGCACTGGTGTCAATATATTGGCCTCAATATAATTCTCATTCGCCACAAGTATCAAGACGAAAATAGAAAATTTGATCTGCCACTCAACGCTCAGTTGCTCATGACAGCGCTTTGTCTTGGCTCTCTGGCAATTTATTTGACCACCCATGCAATTCGCCTTGATCTTACTCAGGGCAGCGTTGGCTTTAAGTGTTTGCTTGGTTTTAGTGTGGCAATGTCGAACATTCACTATTTCCAAGATGCTTTCTTCTGGCGCTTCCGCGAGCAGTTCCAGCGTGACAGCATCATGCCTTACTTGCTACAGGGGCGTCATGTCCAAACTGCTAATGCTAAGAGCTAATCCTAAAAGCTAGTTTTTAGCGGTGCTTCCACAGCGACAATTCACTAATGCCAGCTTTGACAGGGTAGGCATATTGATAGTTTTGGCTCAGGCTCTGCCAGAATGATGTTTCCTCTAAATACTTTCGCACTGATATGTTTGCTGTAGGAATAGTATTCTCTTGAATCAAAACAATTCGAGGATTGTTGTTATGCAGATCAGCTTCTAGATCGCCGATGAATTTTTGCGATTGCTCTTGCCATTTGGCTTCGAGGGCGGTGCCTGCATGTTTTTTTGCCAGGTAGTCGCTCATGAGCATAGGAAAGACAAAGAAATAGCGATTGCCGCTGGCTCGATGAGCATCCGCTAGGGCTGGATAAGAGTCGGGCAGCGACAAAGAGATTATGCTGACGCGGTCGCTGGGGCTGCTTTCTTTGTCTATCACCGCAGCTATTTTTGCCGTCATGTTTTGCCAGAGAGTATTTTGTGAAATCACACCCGGCAGTGCATATACCGGCAGAAGAAAGGCCAAGAGGGTAACTAGTGAGGCTAAGACTGTTCGCTTAAAGGTGCTGGCCCCTAATTTACTGCTCAAGTTCACTGAGCAGGCTAGCATGAGGCTGCCGTACATAAGCGGAATGGTTTGGTTGAGAATGCATTTGCCCTGCAAAAATAAGGCCACGACACTACCCAGACAAAATACGCCAGTAGTGGCGAGCAAGTCTTTCTGCTCTGGTTTAATTGCTTTTGTTTTGAACAATAGCAATATTGCAATGGCTATAACCGGCAAGATGCCGCTAACGATCAGTTGGGTGATTTGCATGGGCCAGGGCCAGTTGTAGAGAGCATAGCCTTCGCTCACCATGGGCATCCAGCGGCCAAGAAATTCTAGGCGAATTGATTCTTGCCCTAAGACAAAGAGACCGTAAGCTAAGGCGCTGATGATAAAGCTCAGAGTTTCTGGCGCTATTAGCGGCCGCAGCTGGCGTCGGCGCCAAATATAGAACAACTCTAGGCTAACGACAATGGCGGCGTACTGGGGCAAAAGGCCAGTCATGGTGCCGCAAAGAAGCCCGCTCAGCGAAGCTGTTAAAGCGTTAACTTTGCTGCCTTGCCACCGCAGGTAGCGGCATATGAAAAATGGCAACAGAGCGTTGGCGAGAAGTTGTTGTCTTTGGCCGAACTGCACCCATTCATAGCAAATCAGGTTGCCCAGGCAAAAAGCGATGATGATCGGTCCAAAGTAGATAGCACTTGAATCTTTGCAATCTTTCAATAACTTCCAAGAGAGTAATAGTGAAACGCTAAAAAGCAGCAAGGTAAAGAGATAGAGGCTGGTTTCAGGCGAGAGTCCAGATAGCTTGGCAAAAAGAGAGGGAATGACATTGATGTAGAAGACTAGGGGCGGATTTAGTTCAACAAAGTCTATGTAGGGGCGGGCGCCAGCTAAGACTAGTTGGCCAGCTCTAAGAAACATAGAACAGTCAGGATTGATGATATTGCTGGGCAACAACAAGACGCGTACTACTAATAACCCAAGAATACTAATTGCTGTTAGCCAATAGGGTTTTAGTGAGTGCATAGTTTATGGCTTGCAAGAACGGCGAATGCAGAGGAAGGAGAGCAAGCAGATTACATAGCAGGCAATTCCTGCTACGAATGTCGCTTGCACGCCCATGGCCACACAAATGAGCGTGGCTATCACTGAACCTAGTACTGATGTGGCGCCATTCATTCCCCAGAGCCATGGTGCTAATTGAGGGGCTTTGTTGTTGGCCGCCAGCATTCCCAAAGGCAGAGCCATGCCCATAAAGAAGCCGGGAATAGATAGGACTACCGCTGACAACAGAATTCGCACTAAGAGAGGTGAGCCTGCTGTGCTAGCTGTTATAAATGGCGTAGCTACGGCGACAATGGCCAGAGCTACTACCGCTAACACGAGGCGTAGCCAGTCGCGCTCTTTCAGTTCACCGGCCATGGTAAGGCTGCCTAGACCAGAAGATACCAAAAGGGTGAAAAGCACTACAGTGAGGCCGAAAACCGGATGGCCGAGGAAGATAGAGAGGCGAGTTAATTGCGAGATTTCAATTAGCATAAAGCCAAAGCCAATACTAGAGAAGAAAATCAGCAGGGGTAGCGATTTGGTTAGCTCGCTCACTTTTGTGCGCACAGTGAGGGGCAGTAATATGCCTAATACTGTCAGGAGGGCCACCATCTTTAGGAGCTCGAACAAAAGTGGTAGTGGGTTTAAAAGTTCTGGCACGGTTTGAGCGCCAGCGCTATTGGTAGCTTTTAAGCCTTGTTTGGGGCCAAAATAATCAGAAACTTTGGCCATACAGAGAAAGAATGGGCGATCGTCAGTGGGTGCTGAGATATCAGCCCAATAGTTTTCAACAAAGCTCGCTCTCTGCTGCTTGTCTATGATTTTGAGAAAACCATCATCGATACATACGTGTGGATTGAGAATAACTTTGTGATGGGTTCTCTGAGCCGATTGCTCTAAGGTAGCTAGTTCTTCTTCTGTGAATGGAGTCTTGCTTACTAGCAGAGTTGCTTCACTGTGGGGCCATGATTGATTGACAAACATTTTGGTGCTGCCAATCACGGCCATGCGTGGTCGCAGATCAGTAATGCCGTTAGCCTCTAGGGCTTGGCAGGCCATGTCGCATAACCTGTAGGCCATAGAAGGGTCTTCCGTTGAGTAAGGATAGGTGAAGCTGAGTACTCCAGTATCAGTCAGGTGCGAAATGAAGAGTTTCCAGCCATCGGCGGTGTACAACGAATTTTCGGTCAAGGCGAGGCCACCGCCAGCAGTGGCGGCAAAGGTATCGATAAGTGAGGCTTGTACCACGTCAAACTTTCTGCCCGAGCTAGTAAGAAAACAACGGGCTTCGTCATTGACCATCTCTACGCCAGGAAATTTATCTATGTGGCCAGTGTAGTCAGCAAACTGGTGCTTGACCACATTGATGATGGCATTGTTGAATTCAGCTCCGACAATTGAGTTGTACTTGTATAAGAGTGAGGCAATAATGTCCCGGCCTCCGCCGATACCGATAATGAATATCGAGCCACTGGGCCTTATGGAATGCACGACATTGGAGATGTCGAGTTTAAGAAATTCCATCTTGCTCAAATCGCCGTCAAATTCATAGAGCGGTGTTCCGGCCCAACGGTCCATCAAAAGCGATTTATGTGGAGCCTTTACGTCTTTTACTAGTTCGGGGTCGATGCTCCAGCCCCAGGCGGTATCATCCCCTGGCTGCACTGTTACAAACGACATTGGGGTCCATTTTTGATAGAGCAGGGCTGGGGTTAGACCTTCGAGGCCAAGGATAGGCTTGCTTTGACCAAAGGTGAATAAGTTGACGGCGGCAACAACGGCAAAGATCGCAGCCGCGCCAATTGAGATTGTTTTTAAGCGCTTGAGTTTGCCCGCCATAGCAAAGCCGAGAGCAGCAGCGGCGCTTACTGCTGAATTGATTAGTATTGCTGATGGTGCGTCAATGGTAAAGAGCATGGCGATGACAAATAAGCATGCCAGTGCTGCGCCTAGTAAATCAGCGGCGTAGAGTTTGCCTGTTTGAGCTTTGAAGCGAGTGAGGGCAACGCAGGTGCAGATACCCGAACAGATAAAGGGAATGGTATAGGTCAGGTAGGAAACAACCAGCATCACTGTGAACAAGGCCACTGACCCGCTTTTTATCACTCCAGGCAGGACAAACAAATAGAAGAGCATGCAGGCGGTAGTGGATAGGCCAAAAATCAAAGAAAATAGACTGAGATTTGCTGTTGCGTTTTTTTCAGTAAAGTAGCGTGGGGCCAGGTATACCAGGGTAGCTCCCACTGCTAGGCCGAACATGGCTAGTGACAGCACCATGAAGGTGAAGTGATAGAACATGGTGGCGCTAAATAGTCTGGTCAGTAAAATCTCGAAGGCCAGTGTGGCCAGAGAGATTAGCAGCAGTCCTGTATAGGTTCCTGGCGTGGCCTTGAGGGTCTCGCTGACATTCGACTCGTTCATTTGTGCACCTTCAGAAACTACATTCGGTCACCTGGTCGTTTTCTTGATTTAGCGTTTGATTAAATAGCCCCCAGGGCTTGAGGTCCATTCGAATCTTTTGATGGTGTAACCGCGCTCCCCGAGATACTCTTCGACGGCCTGACTCTCGCCGCCCCAGTCGAGCAGTGCATATTCATCAAAGATTACAACGCCGCCTGAAACCACCCGGGGAAAGAAATGTTCGAGTGCTACCATGGTTGGTTTGTATAAATCTACATCGAGATTGAGTAGTGATATGCGCAGTCCGGGCTGCTTTTCTATGAAGGCCGGTATGGTTTGGTCAACGTCGCCAATTACCAATTCTACCCGTGGCTTGAAAGGCACGAAGCGATCTTTGTCGAAGATTTTGATAGCCTCTTGCAGCTCAACCAAGTGCTTGCTTGGGTTGTAGCCGCCTTTGACCTTATCTACTCCTGGTGTTGCAGGACCATCTTCGGCGCTAAGCTCGGTAAACCCGGCGAAATTATCGAAGCCCCAAACTGTTTTAGCGCGATCGCCCATGTTGCGAATTTCAAGAAAATTAGCAAAGCTCATCAAGCTGTGCCCACGAAAGACGCCCACTTCAACTATGTCGCCAGGCAGTTCAGTAGTGAGGCGAAAAAGCTCATAGTGAGCCAGAAAACGTCTTAACGATGTGCGGCGCGCCAGGAGCGGAAAACTATGAATCAGATCTGATGCTGATGGTTCGTGTTTGCTAGCAAAATCTTGTAGTTGCTTCTCCATCTCTTTGTCGTGGGGAAAGCGCTGACCCTGAATCCGCTCTTGTTCTGCTGACTTGTCGGCAGTGTCACTCATTTTCCTATCTCCTTGACCTGAGGTTGTGTTCGTGCCGGAGCACAGGCTGTTTGACGAATTAGTGCAGTAAGAGGCTTATCGGCTCTCACCGTGGCGTCTAATATTGGGGTGATTTTATTGTCTTTGTCTTGGGCCCAGATTGCAGCAATGAGAAAGTCAGGCAAGCCTAAGGCAAAGCGCTGTGTTTGCAAGACTTCGCGCCAGATTACGGCCAGTAAAAAACTCAAAAAGGAAGTGAAGCAAATAGTAATTGGTGCAGAAATAGATTTTGCTACGCCTAAGCCTAGGAGGCAGAGCACATACATAGATGCACCGATGAAGATGCCGAGAAAACCCAGTGATAGTAAGACTTGAATTGCTTTTTTTGAGTGGAGAAAGAAGTCGAGATTGAAGAGTATGAACTGGTTGAAGGTCCACTTACTGGAGCCGTGTTCGCGGCGTGATTGCACAATGGGAATTTCGACAATGGCGCGAGCATAGAGGTAGAGAGCTGGCGTGTTGTAGTGTACGTAACCTCTAGCATCAGTAATCATGTCTAAGATACGGGCGCTAAATAAACGATAGCCCGAGCCAAAGTCTTTGACTTTTACACCCGTGGCGAAACGATTAACCCGATTGGCAACAAATGTGATCAGCAAGCGCAGGGCTGTTTCTTCTCTCTTGCTGCGATAGGTGGCCACCATGTCGAAGCCAT
>CALRJJ020000132.1:0-9836 GCA_943367505.1 Flavobacterium psychrophilum
CTGGGCCTTTGTAGACGCTTCAGGAAAGCTTGCAATCCAGCCAACTTACTTGTCTGTCCAGGACTTTTCAGACGGCCTAGCTGGCGCTGAGAAAGGCAATCTAAAATGGCAGTTTATCAAGAAAGATGGCAGCCTTGCTTTCAATAAGGTGTTTGATGGAGTGACACCATTTTCTCAAGGGCGCTCTTCTGTGCGCATTGGAGGAAAATGGGGATTGATAGATTTAGCGGGCAATCAAATACTCGAACCGACCTATCAAAACTATATTCATCCGTATTCTGACGGCGCTGCCGCTGTCGAAATACCTGACTCTAGCCAAGTCGACTATCTCGACCTCAACGGCAAGGTAATTCTATCGGTGCAAAGATCGTACCCAAGCTCTGAGAAAATACAAGGTGTAGGGCCTGACCCTGCCAGCAAAAAGGCAATTGACACTGAGGTTCACTGTGATGATCCGACTAGTGGTTTCCCACTGCCAAATGTTGATGCGTCAGAAGGTTTGGTTGTTTTTGAAGATAAAGGAAAATACGGATACAAAGATCTCGCAGGCCATACAGTAATTGAGCCCAAGTATGATTATTGCTGGCAGTTTTCTGAAGGCCTCGCTCTTGTTCTGAATCGTTCCGCGGCTCACGGCCTGGGATACATCGATCGCAACGGGCAGCAAGTTATCACTTGCAGTTTCTCGCGAGCCTTTCCATTTTCGGAAGGGCTTGCTGCTGTAGCTTTTACTAAAAACGGTGCCTCACTCTACATAAACAAACAAGGTCAAGATATCTTTCACAAGAACCCATTTGGCGGCGGTCTCTATGGTACACCTTTAGCGGATGCTCGCGCATTTCGCGAGTGGCTCCAGACTGATTTTATTGTGACCTTCTTAAAAACGAAGCAATCTGGTACTGAACCCAAAAACAAATCATTCATGGAAGCGCAGCCATTCCACGAAGGGCTTGCACGAGTGGGCAAGCAGTTTATTTGGATTTAGCGCAGGTAGTCTTTGAACTCAAAGGCACAGCTAGCCAATGGGCGTATCACGCTTCCAGCGCCAAGAGATATATTTGGCACCGGGGTAGATCGCTGGAGCGAAGATTCCCCTCTTAACACCGTTCTCGTCTTCGATAAACCAGTCTTCCCAAAGGTTCAAAGACTCTGGCGGGTCTTGGTCACCCTTGTCCTCGCTCATAATGTAATCGATCAGCTCTTTATGGCTGGCGGCAGCAGGAGTCAATTCGAGGAAGGCAGTCATCTGTGGCCCTTCTTGTGCAGGCTCACTAACGATGCCGATAACATCAGCGCCTCTGTATAGTTTCAACGAATTCACGTTACCCTTTCACCAGGCTTATCTGCCACAGCTTGCCCCTCTTCCACCTCTACATTAATCTGCCCAGAGAATGGCACAAGAAAACCATGCTAGTTGAGGGCCCCCTACCGACTATCAAGTACTTCGCAGTTCACCGTGGCGCCGGTGCGCAAATTAGTAAGAGACATAGCAGGCAATGGCAAAGTTGGATCTTTCTGCACCCGAACCTTTGCCAATCGCCAATCATCCGGGTTCACCTTTTCTGCAACCAAGACAGTAAAGCCGTTATCTAACTCAAAAACTGCGCCACCATTTATGATGGCAGTCTTACAACGTTGATAGACAATATCGTCAAGCGAGTGACTTGAACACATCGAATGCAAGTCTTCAAAGACCGGAATCTCAGACTCTTTGGTGACGTTGTACTGCTCGCGCCGATAGACTGGCTCTTGATACGGCGTTTGGAGCCCAACGGTAACATCACGATATCGTGTTTCATAGTGATCGAAAACAGTTCGCTCGCCTGTGGTCGGGTCTGAAATCAATTCACGGTCGTGCTCGGTTGCCGCGATTACAGTTCTCACTTCAGCCTGGATGCCACTAGCTGTGGGAGCACCATCTTGCAACTGCCGCTCCTGGCGCGGCACTCTTTGCTGTTGCGGCAGCGATGAGGATGAAGAGGATGATGATGTGTTGTTGGTCGTGGGTTGCGCAGCGGCTCTTGGCGAAGCAAATTGTGACTGACGCACTTTGGGTTCAGAAGACGGAAAGGACATGTCTACAGCGTCAAACTTAGCCTCTAAGGCACGTCTTTTGGCCTGACATGCGGCCGCTTCCTTCGGCTTTCCAAGCTGAGAATACACGAGTTCTAAGTTAGTTAAAATAGATAGAAGAAAGGCGTCTTGTTTGCCGGTAAGCTCATATTGAGATAAGCAGCGCAGGAGAATGGGCTCAGCTTCGGTGTATCGCCCCGCCTGACACAGTAGTGATGACCGTGTCATTTCATCTTGGATTGATGAACGAATCTCATCAGAGCCAGCGGCCTGAGCGTCTAATCTAGCCACGGCGGCAGCAGACGCGATTGCAATGGAGACTGCAACAAGAGCCTGTGTATGACTTAATGCTCGACTTGATCGCCGTTGAGAAATCTTGATGCTCGAACCTCGTTGACGTTAAAACCATCCAATTGTAGTCTAGCTAACCGTTATTATTTTGATTAACGGGTAAGTTAATAACCAGGCTACACGGGGGTAATGCCGGTGGGGAAATTTGCATTGGCGGCGATCATCTGTCTCGCCGCAAGCTTTGGCGCTGCCCAGGCCAGCACCTGCATAGGCGCGAATCCTTGCAATGCCTGTCACAACTGCAGTGCGTGCAAGCGATGCTCCAAGATGGGTTTGACCTGCGGTGTGTGTGCGGGTGGCAATAGACAACAGAACCACAGCCATGAGAAAGATAAGTTGGCCGTGAAGGGGAAGTAGCTGCGCAACGAGCAAGCCACGAAATGCTCTTGCGAGAAACTCGAATGCTGCCTCAAATTAACTCAATGAATTAGCTTGGCGCGTACAAAACTAGACCAGCTCCTAAAGCGGCATCTAGAGATTTAACCAATCAGGAAATAAGAAATGAATCTAAAACTATTTTCGCTACTGCTCTGTTTAGCATTTTCGCCTAACGCCTACGGACAATATTCTTCGAACTCAGATCGAATACAAAGCGAGGCTAACGCGCGGACCCAGACAATTAACACAGTCAAGCAGCAACAAACTGATCAGCAAAAGGCTGCCCTGAAAACCAAAGACATGTCACCATCGTCTGCCTTTATTCTGGATGAAATGAAAGGCCGGCTCGCCATCGCGAAAATAGCTAACAGCGGTAAAACGCCAGAGGTCGATGACATGATTGGCGAAATTGCTAAGACCTATAGACGCCTTCCCTCTGACAGCGTAGCGATCGACTTAGTAATGCAGCAAGCACTAGAGGAATACTACACTGGGTCGGCTTACTCAAAGAGCGCAGCACAGGCTAGTCAGAGCGCAGTTGAAGCCGCATTCAAACTGAACTTGGTACAAGTCGCTCAAAATCAGCGAATAATTGAGCTTCTTCAAATACTCGTAACCAGGAAATAGGAATTAAACACGGTGACGAGCACAAAAATCGCCCCCCCCAAATAGAGCCTTAGCAAGGCCTACAAGATAGATAGCGGCTCTTCGGACAAACCTACTAAGCTTTAGAGAAAATCCCCGGAAGAAAAGAAGTGCCTCAGATGAACGATGAATAGTAAATAGTGTATTTGTGAGTCTCAACCTTCGAAGCGCGACAAGTGTCAGCATGGGTCGCACGAGCACCACGGTATGTACTATTATAAGTATGAGCATAAAAGCACTCTATCCTTGAGTCAAATAGTGAATCTCGGAGTTCAAGTGATTGAAATTGATTCCGCAATCGAAAATCAACTCCGGGTAAATACAACAAGCGGAAAAGCTACGGTCCAATATTCGGAGATACCACTGCACACAAATCCAATTAGACAAACAAATCGACGGGACTAGAGCATTGCTTCGACTGCTATTACTATGGTACCTTCCTGAACAATAAGCCTGTCGTCTGAAATTTCACCTACAACAAAAGTAAAAGTCAATAGCCAGAGCGCAAAGATAGCCACCACAAGCGATGGCAGATCTGTACCATTAGTAAAGAGATTTGCCTACTAAAACCAATCGGCAATCAATATGACAGCTAATTCATATGAATATAATGAAGTTCCAGAATCCCATTCGCAAGAGACAGATTTAGCTATATCTGATGGATGTTGCCACCAATATTGTTCGCAGAAAACTTACGAAAAGGAACAAGCCATTCATGGGCGAAATAAAGATCAACTATGTCAAACTATCACATAATTTCAGTATTCCGACATATGCCACCACAGGTTCCGCTGGACTTGATTTAAGCGCGGCTATTCCAAGTCCAATTCTAATTAAACCGGGCGAACGAAAACTAATTCCAACCGGCATTAGGCTAGAGCTCCCGATGAACTGCGAAGGTCAGGTAAGAGCAAGATCAGGTCTAGCCCTTGACTACGGTGTGACTATACTAAATGGCATCGGGACTATAGATAGCGACTTCAGGGGGGAAGTCAAAGTATTGCTTATAAACTTTGGCGCCGAGGCTGCGGAGATCCAACCCGGTCAAAGAATTGCGCAAATAGTATTTGCACTCATAGACAAAGTCGAACTTATCGAGGTCCCAGAAATAAGCTCCAGCGAAACGAGAAACACAGGTGGCTTCGGATCAACTGGACAATAGCTACCGACGAATAGCCACGGCTATATTGTCCCAAGCCCAAAGGAGTGATGTGAGCACATACCGAATCGGAAACTCGATGACAATTCCTGCCAGCGAAGACTTTTTGCTAGCAATTCAGTCAGCTGAGCACGATTTCGAACTGCAAATTCCAAGCAACGTTTCACACTCGTTCGCTGGTGGCGAAGCTTCCTTCGCACAAGCACTTTGCACCTGGGCAAAACTACAAACAACTAGGAAATTAATTACCTTTGCCAAAGGTCCGGAAGATCCACAAATTAAGAAAGTAGCACAGCTTTTTTATGGGCTTGTTGCTGCTCTCGATGCAGATTCCATTACCGATAACCAAGGCGACAGCGTCATCGCGAGCATCCGCATCGAAGCATTGAAAAGACTCAAGGCTCTCCAAGCTCCGAATCCATTTGAACAATCCAGCGGCAATCAATTCCAGATACTATGCGCTGATCACTTGGGCTATAGCCACCCAGAACTTCTCTACACTATTAACAGCGATGGACAGCGAAGAATGCGGAGTCGCAAAGAATTCCAATATATCGCCAAACAAATATTTAGATATCTCGTACAAAGCCGATTTGAAGAATCATGGCACAGAGAAATAACAGTGTCGCTAGGAACAATGTTGTACGAGATATTTAAAAACACAGAAGATCATGGCATGCGCGATGCAAACCGCAACAGAATTATGCATTCAATGAGAGGAGTTCATGCTCGGTTCCATGCAGTTGCTCCTTCTAATCTGGAAAAGATAGCTCAGGGCTACGAACCCTTTCAAAAATATGCTTCCGGTCTACAGCCTGACCCTTCTCACAAACAAATAACTTTCATGGAAATAACCGTCTTTGACTCGGGCCTAGGTTTTGCACCAACTTGGCTCAAGCAGCCTCTTGACACCATCCTGCCAAGCCAGGAATTAGCAGCAGTGAGAGAATGTTTTGACCTTGGAAAAAGTAGCAAACAACATGATGGCTATGGCCAGGGCCTACCACAAGTAATAAGAGCACTCAGACAAAGCAAGGGTTTTTTCCGGCTAAGAACAGGTCGACTCTCACTTTACTCAAATTTCTCACTCCCGCGAGATTCGGATGAAGGCCTGAATCTTGAGCTATGGAGTAGAAATGGTTCATACGTTCTCGCGCCCGTGGCCGGAGCACTTATAACGTTGATTATCCCCTTAAGACGCAAAGGAATAATCAACTTAGGAGAATCTACCTAAAATGCTCCACTACTCGTTCAGATATCCATCAACTGACTCTTCGGAAAACGCTAATCTTCTAGTTGTTTATTGGTCTACAGCTCTTTTTGACTATACAGATTTTACCGATATAATTGAGTCGAATATTGATGGAACTCTAGTGCCTGCAGCAGTTGTAGTTATACTGAGAGATTTGCTAATCGGTCAAGCGGAAACACAGTTCAACGAAAATTCAACAGCCCAAGCGCGTTTGGGTATGGAAACTCCAATAATCCTGCTTGGATACAACATTTCCGGCACGGAAACAATAAGACGCGCAATTGGAGGCACCCACTATGGCGTGGAATTTGAATTGCGGAACTTTCAGCGTCGAGCAGTCACAAGTATTTTTAGAAAACACCAAGGCTTTGTCGATGCAACGCCCTCGTACCACTTTAAGAATCCATCAGAAAGACATAGCACAAGATTCATTCGACTTGCAAACATATTAAGTGTTTCAGCTGAAATTGGCTTTCTTGCCTTCTGCTCGCTTCAATTTATTCCGACAGCAGCAGAAATAGCTTACATAGATACTCCGGCCCTTCATTCACTAATCTACGCCATCCAAGAGCAGCTAAAGTACTTCGACACATCAAGAAACTTTCAAGCAGTAAATTTCGAATCATATTTCAATATATCCCAGTTCGATTTCAAATACTTAGCGGACGCGGTCTTTGTTATATCGGCCTCTTCTAGCGGTGGCCTCGCAGAACGCCTCGTGCAAGAAAAATCAGCAGACGCCAGCAATATTTTTCATGTTCTTTTCCTTGGCCCGAAAGCTAACAGATTTAAAATTATTTGCAATCTTGAAAAAACTTCCGAAAATCCAGATGGTTACGCAATAGAAGAAGCTGTACCTGCAAGCGATTGCTTGGCTTGCAAGGCACATTCCGTAGCAATACCGATTCAAAGTGACCAATTTACATTTGCCGGACCACAGGCGGAGCCGCTACTGATAGTTGAAGAGCCACAACACAAAGATTTTAAGAGCTTCTTAAATTCAGCGATCGGTTCACATGCATTAAGAGTAGGCCTTGCAGGTTCAATACAGTCTGTTGGCGATCACAAGTATTTTGTCTGTATGTCTTCTCTGTTGAATAGTTCAAAATTTCAAGAGAAAGTTGACTACCTAATTAAGCGAACCTTTCCGATTAGCGCAGAGAAAATAATATGCGCAAATAATGACTCAAAGGAACTGGCCAATTACATTATCAAGAAAATCAGCCAATATTCACAGGTTGAACTACTAAAGGTTTCGGAGATACCTTCAATTGAAACCGGCTATGACAGACCGATTGTTGTTATCGCCGATTCCGTGGAAAGTGGCCGCAGTCTTCAAGATATAAGTAGACGTCTTAGAAATATCTCTAAGGACGTACCGTTAGTCTATCTTATCGGCTTGGCTAAAACATCGGGAGAGCGCAGTCGCGAAGCGCTGAAATCAACTCTTACGTTTTCTGGAAAACCTGTCAAACATATTTTCGAAGCCGTACAAAGCGTCTGTTTGCCAAGCTCAACGGGCCCACATGCTTGGCTGGAAGAGAGAGAATTGCTCTTGCAGCCAAAATTTTCAGACACTCTTGGGCCTGAAGCCAAAGAATTTTTTCAAACTAGGATTAGAGAATTAAGCAACATTTCAACACCGCTTGTGGACAATCTGTTCTTGCCCAATTATAGAGACGGCAGGCTAAAACTAAGAGAGGGCTTTGCATTTTGGAAAGACATCGAAGTCGCCAGCCACTCTCAAGCAGACATTTACTTCACGATTTCGGCTGTCTTACAATATTTTAGAGCCCAAGGCCACATAGAAAAACCTATTGGACTCCCTTCCATTCGCTCAAACTGGCTACAGCAGACCTTAATCGATCCAGAAAACTTCAATCGATTTAACGACGATGTAATTCAAGCTAGCCTGCTGCGCGCGGCCCATCCACGCGAATTGAACTACTCTTCATCAGAAGCGCTAAGCAGAAATATACTTGAGATAATTTTGCAAGTGATTGATGACTCTAAAGACAACGGCTCGAGCTCAGCTGCAGAATTTCTCCTCGCAATCATAGTGGGCAGGCTGCGTTTGGGACAGCACGAAATGAATCGGCTACTTATAGTTGATAAAGGCGAATTGCCAACCATTGTCGAAGCACTACTAACATTTATTCAGAATAATAAACCCTACTAGCTCAACCACAAAACTCGCCTTGCGCGGAAATCGAAATCGCCAGTTTAGAAACAATGAAAAGCACAAACATAACTTCGGTATTTTGCGTAAGCCCAGAACTTTGGCTCACAAGAATGATGCAAACACCAATTGATGGTGATACGTCAATAATAGTTTTTACAACTCACAAGCAGCTAAGCGGAAAGACAATACCGCGAGCCGCGCTAGTGTCTCGAATGCAGAAATTCGATCGCCTCAGCCTGCTAAAGTTTGCGGCAACACTAGGTCTAACTCTTGAATGCGACAGAGGCAGCTATAGTACTGAGTACCAGATCAGATTGGCAGAGCAGCTCTTGCCGCCCTACTTGTTCAACAGTTACAAATTCCACGAAGACCTGCGAGCCGTGTTGGCTAAAGCACGTAACCGGAAATTCAGCGTTTCCCCTCTAATAACACCTCTGCATGTACTTAATTTTTTGAAGCAAGTGATTGTCAACCATGTTGGTAAGATTGAATCTTCAGATAACTATTTACTTTCAAGGGATGAGGCACGAGAAGCATTCAGCTTGCTTTTGGCATTTGGCGATCACCTCGAAAGTTCTGCGGCAACCCCGCTGGATTTCGCAGAGGAGTCGAAGCAAGCAATCAAGGAATTAACTCGAGCAACAATTCTCCTAAGCTCAGAGCCAGCCAAACGCCTCATTGGTAGGTACTTCAGGATGTGTTTTGAAGTATCAACAGAAGTTGACAAATCACCAGAGCTAAAAGTCTTTGCAGCACTATTTGAACACGCAACTGGCCTAAGCCTAGCTAAATACTTTAGTATTGGACTAGCCACCCTGTGCAAATTCAGCAACGTTTCTCTTTTGAAAGCAAGTAACCAAGAATACCAGCCCATTTCTGAACAAATTACGTTAAATTGGAATCTGTTTTTCGACGCAACAGCCTTAAGTGCCGATGAAAAAAGAATTTCAAAAACTGCCTTCTGTGAGAGTCTTTCAAAAACAAGAAAAGCGTTCACAGATTCGATTGATAGCAGCGAGCTGTCAAAATCTGAAAAGTCTTTTGAGTACGATCTACTACCACTGATTCAAAAACCACTAATTGAGTTAGAGTCAAATAGTGCTATCCCAGCGCACTTGCCGTTTATCTTAGAGAAGTTTACATCAAATCTATATTGGCCTGTAGCAGATTCTTTAGAGACTGCGATGAAAGGGCACTTCACGCAATACTGGGGCAACATAACTCAGCGGTATGTCGAAGAAATTTTCAAAACTGACCTTATCCCATTCTCAAACATCAAAAGATCAGCCATCTTCTACGATCCAAAATACAATTTGCGCGGCGCGGAACGCAGAGGCTCTGACATTATCATTTATGATCACAAATTGGCAGAGTTGTTTCTATTCGAGGTGACGTATTCCGGGCTACGATTGGAAGCGGGTTCTCTCCAAGACAATCTTCAAGCACTTTCATTCGGGATGGATAAACTTATTGACAAAGCTCGTCAACTCAATACCGTCATCAACGATCTTCGAAGTCGTGATTTAAGTTTGGCCGATATAGACATTAGCAAGGTGAAGAGATTTCGACCATTTGTTATCACGCTTCAACCCTATCCACTATGGAATTTCCTCTGGCAAAGCTATCCCTCTGTTTGGGATGGTCTTTATGGTCTGATCCCATTTTGGTAGACAGTAGCCTGGGGAAAATTAGCTCTAGGCCACTTTCTTACCTTTAAGGGCAAATTCTGCGGGTGTTAGATACGCCAACGCAGAATGAAGCCGGTTTCTATTGTAAAACATCTCAATGTATTCGAA
>CALRJJ020000133.1:0-9825 GCA_943367505.1 Flavobacterium psychrophilum
TTCACTACTCTGTACCTTGCTTTCATTCACACTGTGTCAGTTCTATTTTTAAGCAAGCGCTATGGTCCATGTACCACAACTATTGACGAAGATGGCGTTAGAGACTCGCTCGGAACAATAAAGTTTGACTACAAATGGCACCAGATCAGTGAAGTCAAGACGAAAAACGGCAGCATCTATGTGCTTGCCTTGGTCAACGGCATACAGATACCATATTGCGCTTTTGCCAGCAGTGAAGAAGCCGAAGAGGTTTTTGCTCTTGCAAAAAAATACAAAGCCGCAGCGCAGCAAAAGAAAAATAAAATCGCCGCCGGCAGTGATGCACACGACCAAGATCCGGACCTCTTGCTCAAGTCACTGCAAGACGAAGAAGAGGCCAAATGGCTTGAAATTGAAAACAAGCACAAAGGGCAAAACCGCGAGAACTAGCGGGTCTGCTAACATGCGTCATAATGAGCGCCGGGATTGCGGCATAAGGCCCTCTGCTCTCATGAACATTCTCTTTGCCTCGGCTGTCATTTCCATTTTCTCCAGCAGCTCACCATATATGTTGAAAACATTACTCTAAGGCAGCTCCTCTTTGCGATTTGGGAAGCTCTCAACTATCCAGGCAGTCGCGAGAATTAGGACGAAAGGACAGTACCAACTCCGACTGAACTCTCTTAGCATAACCTCGGAGAAGGCCCTCCGAAGTGTCAATCTTTCTATCTCTAGCCTCTTCTCTGGAGAATTAGCTCTAAACCCAGGGTTCCAGTTGAGTTCATCGACCTGGCTGTAAAAATAGCCGCCAGCAACCGACACCAATACAATTGAATACAAGAACAAATAAGCGAGAAAGAGCGGCGCATACTTCGACACTAAACGATTCACGTTCAAGTTCTTCAATTTTGTTTCTTTCTTACAGCTCCAGCCCTGTTCGACCTGGTTTTGTTCGACCTGAGTTTGTGCGAACTGGCTCTTTCCGGTTTTGCACTCGGAAGGCTATTGAGAAAATCAATTATATTTTGCATTTCTGCGCTAGATAAGTGCAGTGTGCGAATCATCTCAGGTTCGTCGTAGCCGCTTCTCAAGGCTTCCTCTAGCTCCTGTTGGGTACGACGCGACGAAATTCCATCAAGCCTCGGACCAAACCTGCTTGGCCCACCATCCACTGTGTGGCAAGCAGCGCAACCGCGACTGAGAAACAAAGCGCGGCCCTTACTTATAGAAGCAGCACCATTGGCAGTGGCAGGCTTAGCAACTACCTTTACTACAGAATGCTCTTTGCTGGGCTCACCTATTTTAGGATGTGCATTAACAAGGAAACCGTTCTGCGGCTCTGGCAAAGTAAGCAGATAAGCCGTAATCAGCTTAGCCTCATTCAACCTGATACCTAAATGCGGCATTATATTTGATCTACCGCCAAACAATTCAGGAAACTCAAGCATCTGTTTTTCAGGATCTAGAATATGAGCGGTAATGAACTGCTCTCCGCGGGCACCGCCAATGCCATCAAGAGGTGGGCCCAAGGTACCGCCTTTGTTCTCCGTCTGGTGACAGCTGCCACAATTGCGCTTAACGTATAGAAGCTTTCCAGCTCGACTGTCATTAGACGGAGGCGGGGGAGTATAGCCAGTTGCAGGAAGGCGATAATGCTGAACAGTGCCAGCGCACTGATTCATGTTCTCATCCAGATCTGGCACCGGTGTCGTGGGCCCTGGCAATTCTTTACCGCTATGCAAACCTGTTATTGACGGAGCAGTATATTTTATAACGCCGCTGTATTTTTGCCGCTCGGCTAAGGCAGCACCGCCAGAAAACATGACGGCGCAAACCGTCAACATCAAAAGACGTTTCTTGTATATTATTTGAGATGACTTAAAAATATTATGCAGCTCCAGCAAATTGTATAAAGGCAAGGTCGAGCTGATGAGATTCTCTCTTTCCTCAAGCCACTAGTCAATTTAACCACAGTTACAGAGAAGAGCTAGCGATAAACTCTTACGTAATCGCTCACATTGACGTGCAGTGGAACACTCGAATACGGGTTTTGTTCGCTGCGTTCTTGGAAGTAGCTAGACTGTTGCTGCTCGACTGTAGGGCCTTGATTGGCAGTTGAGTTATAACCACCCCGGCGACCGCCACGACCACGACCTAAACGAATCTGACCACCGAGAGCGCCTCTCCCACCAGCTCGCATTCCGCCTCCCGCCCGCATACCGCCAAAGCCTCTTGCCTCAGCGGCAGAGAAAGATATTGCAGCAAAGAGCAGTAACAGAAGCGTGACAGAAGTGGTTTTGATAAACACGGGAGCAACCTCCAACCTATAGACACAGCTTAAGCCCTAACTGTGAGTATTTTGTGGGGATTGAGAGAAGAAGAGCAATTCCCAACGCTAAGTCACCCATGCCGCCGGCTTCGTTTCAACTAAGAATGAAGACGAGTCTATTGAATTTCGTGTTGCATAAGTATTTGCAATTTCGCTTTATCAAATTTAGCCCTTCTACCTGCCACTAGAGACGGGCTAGAAATAGCATCCTGTGGAATCTTACCAAAAGGCATTGGCGCTTCGCCTAATTGCTCTACAGTGATTACCGAACCTCTAACAAGAGGAACTCGGTTGAATATGATGGCACCCATTGGCAAATTGCTACCAGAATAATTTCTCGCCAGAAGCGCAGCATTTTGACTGGGTGTAAGAGCAACATTGAAATCTCGTTGTGAAATTATCTGACCAACTCGTATGTCAAACATCGATTTTTTGCCCACTATTGGCATATTAGAAAGTGCGCAATCGCAAGGAGCTGAAAATACTTCTCTTTCTTCAACCTGATCAGCACGAATGGCTTGTCCCTTTGCAATTGGCTTGGCACAATAATAGACTTTCGCTCTGCTTGGTTCTTGTGCTTTTAATTGCTCAGGGGTCATTTTTAGCATGTTTAGCAACTGCTGATTGGCAGCACGCGGATCTCTCTGGGCTGCCGCTGGTTGCTCCGAACCGAGCAGAATAAGGCATAAAGCCGAAATAGAAACAAGCTGCAAATTCAATTGAGTCATTAGTATTCTCGATATTAATCTGACTGAGGCATTCTACTGTAAACTGAATTTTATCAATAGCCCCCGGTCTAATGTCGATGCAAAAGAATTCAGTCACCGTTGTTCTCGCCATATCAAGCGACCTCCTCACAAGTCAGCTCTTTCACCAGCTCATCCATGCGAGTCAATAGACCAGCAAATGTTTGGCCAGAAGCGCAACGTCCAAAAATTTCTCTACCTATAATCTCACCTTTGCGAACCCAACAGGTTTCACCCCAGCCGCCAATTTCTGGTCCAAAAAGAGTAACGCACGCTGGGTCAGTCCAATAGTCATAATGAACCAAAAGAACTTGGACCATGACTTGAGCCTCTGCCAATCGGCTCACCAACTCAATCCAGGCTGCGGCCGAGGGGCCGCTCCAAGGAGCCCAGTAGAAGATAACCGTGCGCTCACACTCTGCGATATTTATCTGAGCTGGCGGGACAAACCAAACAGCCTCTGAAAGTGCCAGTGGCACACTTGAGCTGCCTGACAGCTCAGCTCTTTGCCAACCTATATCAGACTCTTTGCTCATCTAGCTTAAGGCTCCTGCTGACGCAGACGATCTTACCAGTCTAACGCATCGCAGGAGGCGTGCTTTGCCACTGCATAGAACATCAACACTCTATTCAATAGATCCCACCTGTATTCTCAGGAAGAAACTTACACTCGGTCAGCAATGAATTTGCGAGCTGTCGAAGAGGATCATCGTCGCTCAGCTCGTGACGTTGCAGCACGCGATACGCCCCATGATCCCACCCTTCCACTACCCAAAGCGTGCCATCCTTAATACACGACTCCTCAGATGGGCTACTGTAGTGGCGACCGTTGAAATCGAACTCGAAGAGAGGAGGGCGGGTGTATTGATCGTATTGGTCAAGCCAAAAGAAGTTGACCTGTTTAAAAGCTTTCTTGAAGGTAGCAGCTTGCTCATTAGACAATTGCATTTGAGGAGCCTTCAATATCTGGCGACGAGATGGATCAGACTTGCCGGCCCTAGGTTCAAATATGATCTGCTTTCCAGTGATAAGGCTCTCACCGTCATCGGGAAAGTATGCGGTCACACAGAGCGGCTTGTAAAAAGACGGGAGCGCGATAAAGCGATAGGCTACTCCCTTTCTCCCAACTTCATTCAACGGCCGCTCGTGCAGCTCCTTTAGCGCACTAACGAAATAAACTCTGTCTTTCAGATCAACCCCAGAATCTCTAGCGAAGTAGTCTGATACATCAAGCTCTTCCAGCGAGAGCTTAGTTGTGTCCTTACCTGATGAAGGTGAGGCAGAAGTGCAAGAAGTAAGTGGCACAAGCGCCAGCACCAGAAGAGCTGCGGCCTTTAGCGTCGTTTGTTTAGGCATAGGAAGCACTTTTAGGGCACACTGTGCTCCTTGTTCTCAAGATCTTTAGCCTGGGCTCGAAACTTGGAAGCTTCTTCCTTTCGATTCAATTTTGCTAAAGCATCAGCGGCTCTGCCTAGAATAGCGACGGTCATCGGCCTGGTATCACTCCTTGTGTCCAACACAGCAAGCGCCTTAGTATATCTATCCACCGCTTCTTGATACTTTCCTTGACGATAAGACAGCAGACCCATGTCGCTTACAATGAGGGCAAGAAAAGGATCATCCGGACCATTCTGTTTTTGCAGAAGATCGCAAACTCGTTTGTAAAGCAACTCAGATTTCTCATAGCTTCCACGATCTGAATAGAATCGGGCTAAATTGTTGAGTGCACTACTCGCACCAGGCATATCACTTTTCTCGCTTATCACAATTCCTTTCTTGTAGTACTCTTCTGCCTCAACAAATTCACGTGCTTGGGCGGCGAAATTACCAAGCCGACTATAGCTTTCGCCAATGCTCCAGTGATCAGGTCCTAATAATTTCAGTCGCATTTCCAGCGCCTGCTTCTCTGACTTGCTAGCGGCTGCAAATTTTCCGTCTCGCTCGAATACTAGCGCCAGTTCGCTTAGCGCAGAAGCTGCATCTTCGCTTTCAGCACCCGAAATCTTGGCTATAATTTCAATACAACGGTGGCACAATAGCTCTGCAGCAGCAAGCTTATTGAGCGAACGCTCGATGCCTATAAGACTTTTCATACTGTCGACTAGATTCGGGCTATTCGCACCCCAACGCTTCTCCTCAAGCTCCAGAATGCGCTTAGCAAAAGGTTCAGCCAACTTCTCATCATTTTGAACAAGCATTGCTCGCGTAACATTTTTCAATTTACTGAGAGTTTCGAGGTCTTCTGCTGTCAACTGCGGATGCAACAAAGCCGCATCACTGGCACTTAAAAGTGCATTCGAATTAGCTGTATCAGCTGGGCTCATAGTTTGATAAAGGGTCTCATCAAGCCTCTTCTGCATGTCGGCTGCTAGCTCCGATTTCCCCTGCTCTCTACTAATAACCGCAAGTCCCTGCAGAGAAGAGGATAAGAGTGGGCTTTTCTCACCATGATATTTCTCAAGGGTACTAAGAGCATATTTATAGAGCCTCTCTGCGGTCACTAAGTCACCGTCTTTATAAAAAGCACTCGCCAATGACTGAGCATCGATAGCGGCACCAACCGGATCTGAGCTGCAAAGTTTGTTACCTTCCTCAGCTCCGGCAAAACGATCGATATCAGAAAGACTGGGTCCAAGCAACTCTGCGGCATAACCTAGAGCAATCTTTCGTTCCTTCTCAGCTTGTGATGTTTTACCCTGGCACGAAAACAAAGAAGCTAGATCGAGATGACAGCTAAGGACCTTCCGCTCATTATGTCCTGGCGCCTTCTCCCATATTGTCAGAACACGTCTTTGAGCCAATTCGGAATCTGCATATCGCCCTTTGCTTTGATAATAACCAGCCAGATTCTGCAAGTAAGCGATTAGTGTAGGAATCTCAGGTCCGTGCAATTCCGCATCACGAACCTGCGCGAGATAAAACTGCTCTGAGCCTCCGCCAATATCAGTCGGCTGTATATCGGCACTAACGCCCTCAGAAGCTAAACTAGCACCGAACTTGCCATTGTGCCAGCCTATCAAGAGGCAAAAGAAACACACAATCAATACGGCAAAACTTCTCGATAAAGCCAGCTGAAATATCACAATTCGCAACCTATTCGCTTTGGTCCTCCTATTCTATCTCAAGACTATGTGCATGATTCCTAAAGAGCTTTAGTTGCCACAATCAATCGACATGGCCTCTAATGAACTTGAAGGCTGCTCTTTGCAAAAACAAAGTTGATTCAATAAACTCTCACTTTAGTAGACATCTTTCACTTTCTATCAAGAAGCTTAGACTTGTTCATCAACACCGTTGCGAGCTGCCGAACAGGATCGTCATAGTCAGGGCTGAGACGCTGAAGAATCCGAGATTTCCCGTGGTTCCAGCCTTCGAACATCCAAAGTGCTCCATCAAACGTATTGTTTCCAGGCCGGCTACTGAAGTGCTGATCATAAACATCAAACTCGAAAATTGGTGGCCTGGTGTATTGATCATACGGGTCAATGCCAAAGAAGTTCGCTTCCTCAAAGACTCGCTTCAAATCTGCAGCCTTCTCTTCAGACAGTTGAATTCTAACCTCTTTCAATTCAAAGGGTCGGTTCGGTTCAGATTCGCCAATACCTGGTTTAGCGCAGAACTGCTTTGCGGTGATAAAACTCGCACCTTCATCAGGTAAGTATGCAGTAACAAAGAAAGGCCGACGAAGTGACCGAAGCCAAATTAAACGGTAGGCACTGGCCCTAGGCCCGACTTCCCTCAACGGCCGCTCATGCAGCTCCTTTAAGGTACTAACGGAGTCGGCTATTGTAGCTGGGTCTAGCGCGGAATCACCAGCAAAGTAGTCTGATACATCAAGCTCTTCCAGCGAGAGCTTGGCTGTGTCCTTACTTGGTGTAGATGTGGCCGAAGTGCACGATGCAAGTGGCACAATTGCCAGCACGAGAAATGCTACGGCTTTTAGCGTCAACTGTTTAGGCATAGAACCACCAACTGATGACACCGCAAGCCCAAAGCGAATTTTGGTACTATTCATTGCAGCCCCCTTTTAAGGGAGTATAGCGCAAGGGCTTGGGAACCTTGCACACTAGCCACCGGCTTCGATTCGCCACCCGCAAAGCAGTTGACCTTGAGCTTGCTAACACCCTACAAAGCGTTCAACTCTTCAGCCAGGCGCAGGTGTTGTTTAATAACCGGAAGTGTTGCTTTCGAAAATTTCTGCAAGTCAATGTCGCCCTTGCCTGATTGAATCTCGAATGAAGCCAAAATCTTGCGCTGGTGCGCGACTATCTGATTGGCATAAACTCTATCGAACCCAGTCGGGTGCAGGGAGACAAACCTGTCGATCACGATTTGATGCTCAGCATCAAAAGTTGTTGGCACTTCTACGCCCTTTTTCTCGGCGATGGCCTTAAGCTTGGCGTTTATCGTGCGATGGTCCGTGATCATGGTTTCTGCAAAACCGCGAGTAGCATCTGACTTTGCCTTTTGCTTCGCAATTAAACCGAGTTTTACTTCAGTCATTCCAGCTTGAGCTGTATTGATGATGAAGTTCTTGTCGTCAGCGCTCAAGGTGGAAGCGGCAACAACCGTTGCGCTGCCCATTGTCAGAGCGGTCACCACAGACATCGCCAGCGCAGTCAATGATAGCTTCACTTACTCTCACCCCTATTAAATCGATCAAGCCTAAATAGACTACCCAACGATACGAGCGCGAATCTGAGCCGCTTTCTTGTCTTTGCCCCTAGCCTCAGCGCACACTGCCCATAGATTCAGCACCATAGAAGTGGTGCTGTCATCCGCTCCTAACAACTTTTTCGATAAATCAGCGGCATACTCAGCCAGCTTTTCGCCTTTCTCAAAATCGCTGAGCTGCAGGTAGCACGTAATCAAACCAATAAACGCTGAAATTGACTCGGGCTCTGCTTCATCACGTTGTCGTTTAAATATTGGAATGGCCAGCTCAAAAGCACCCTTAGCTTCAAGTGTTTTATCGAGTTCAATATATAAACGTCCAAGGGCAGCATTAGCAAAAGCGTACTGAGTCTTGTCCTCTAAAAACTTATCTGCGAAAGCGACTGCCTTTTTGAAAGTCAGCTCTGCTTTATCGTATTGTTCAGCTAGGCGATAGGCATCGCCAAGAGCAATCAATGAGTTCGATAAAGGCTCTGTCAGCTCCAGTTTTTCGGCTATGGCACAAGCAGTCTCAAGCGACCGCGCAGCTTTGGCAAAGTTACCTTTCTCAAGGGAGGCTATTCCGGCACCGAAGTTCTCGGACCATTTGTATTCTTCAGCTCGAGTATCGACAGTCATTTATAGACCTCACTAATTACGGGCAGCACCGGGCAACCATCTCAAATGTGATGGTCTCGTATTGAAATCTTGTTCGTCAAGTCGTTTTAGGGCAATAGCCTGTTTGCAGGCATGTTTAATTTCCCATGCCATCATTCCGACTATACAGCAGTCAGGCAAACTAGCTGAGAGGTACCCCTGAGCACTCTAAATACCCAATTTAACTCGCCGACTGAGAATGTCCTTCACGTCAGCGTTCATCACAAATTTGCACTCGTCTGCATACTGCCTTTCGATCTTCACAATCACTCGATCGTCGGTCTTCGGCAAGAATGAACAAACCAAATTAGCTGGAAGATAGATAGCTTCAATTCGCTGAGTAAAGAACGGGCCGAAGTTTCTCGAATGATAAATCGCTTGCGGGTACTGACCATGATCCCAGCCATCGTCGCCAAGACAATAGATATCATTCTTTATTTGCACTTCAGAATATCCTTCTCTCGCTGGCCCTATCGACTCCGTAACACCTGGAGCGGGAAAGAAATCACGACTCGTCATCGAGTACCAAAAGCTAACCAAAATAATAGATGCAACCGAGCAAGGAACAAGAATAATTAGACCCCAAGTGCGAAAGAAGCTTCTAGGTCCCCAAAGCAAAATCAGAACGGCGAGGGACGGTATGCAGAATCTAACAAGCAACAAAATCGTTGCTAACAAAGCATATCGAGGACTCAAGTTAGAAAGAGCCAAGCCAAAATTTGTACAAGCAGCAAAAATTAGCAAGCAAACCAAAATTTGCATAACACTATGACGATTGCTTGCAGCCCTTAACTCATTAAAGTCCACTGCTACATTAGTTCCCAGACGAACGATCCACACTAAGACTATCACTCTGACACCGACCTTGCGATAAAACAGAAAATTGCGCCAAAAACTAGCGAACTTAGTACCCCCACCAAAATACTGTCACGATCTTTTCACCCCCGGGCTCCTAACATGGCTATATTCAGTCACAAGGATAGCTACGGCCCATGGCAATCGCAAAGGCAGATACAGCTCACGACACAACCGTGGCCAGCGACAAAAGCCCAGCGGCTGGAGACAGAGACTTATCCACAGCTACAGCCGACCGTTTTCGCGATGAGCTGGGGTCTGTTTTTGGCAAACCCGGTCAAGATTCAACCAGGCTCGCTAAAACCGAAACGGGCAACAGAACTGACGCCGGTGACAGAACACCCGAGAGAGTAAGCGATAAGACCTTTCGCGACTTCGCCACAGCTAACGGTTTAGACACAAGAAATACACCCGATGGCAAACTTGAGTTCAGCCTGAAAAACAATGGCGAACAGCTCACCATCGGTACCGTAGACAAAACTAGAGAAGGCTTCAGAGAAATTGACCGCACTCTAAAAGAGATGACTAGCCTGAAGCAATTAGAACTTGAGAATAAGTATGGAGTAAAGTTCGCACAACCAGGAGACCCCAAGCCCCGCCAGCAGG
>CALRJJ020000134.1:0-9822 GCA_943367505.1 Flavobacterium psychrophilum
CGGCCGTCAGAGAAGGTGAGAGTTTCGATTCTTCCTTTTAGACCATAGTTAACAGTAATTGTGCGACCGTCACTCAAAGAGAGAACAGCAAATGCCGGCTGTTTCTTGTTGTAGGTCAGACCTTTAGCGTGGGCTTGGTCGACCCGCTGAAAAATTTGTTTTAGCTCGGCCACTTCTGTGGGCTGCTGGGCAACACTCGACGAGGCTTGTGGCTTATCCAGAACTCTTGTTTTAGCCTTGGCCATGGTGCTCTCCTTGATTCCTAGAAAGTGGGACTCGAAAGTGGGATGAATGTTTATCAGCTACTAATGTTATAGGTTATTAAGATACAACCTTCCGTATATCCTTGTCGACCGGTCCTTATATGCAGTGCTGGTCGGCTTTAATATGCAGATTCAAACGGGCGCACGATTTCGGGTTTGCCTCAGGAGCAAGCCCCCAAAAATCTAGAGATTAAATCGATCGCCTGACCTTACTTTTATACCCGGCTGATAATTCCTTAACCAATTATCACAATGCCGCTTCTAACTCTCGTTTGCCTAAATCAATTACCGGTCTTCACTGGTGTAACTGGGTTTGGGTTTCCCGCAGGTGGAGCCTTCGGTAGCTTCGCTCTAAGCAGCAATAGGGCGTCATTGATGGCGGCGATGCTTTTAGCAAAGCCTGATTCAAAGACTTTGCCTGAAGTGGAGCCGCCCTCGCGGGCTGCTATGCCTTCGGCGCAGGCTTCTTCTTTGCCGCCATCACCCGATTGCAAGAAATATTTGAGGGTGCCTGTCAGTGCCGTTGGCATTACCTGAGTGTCGGCTTCATAGGCCTGGGTAAAGGCCGCGGTGTTCGAAAATTTGCCCATGGCGTAGTCGGTGGCATGACCCACCTCGTGGCGGGTGACGTCTTCGGTGCGGTTGCTCTTATTCCACTTATTGTTGGTATCTCTAGTTTCTTCAGCAACCACTACGATGTTGCGGCTGGGGCTGTAAGCGCCGTCTACAGCGTCCCAGGTGAGACCGGGCGGCCAACCTCTAGGTTTTTGCCCTTTCAGCTCAGGCAAGGCGTCAGTAATTCGGCGGGTGGGAGTGACAACGGCCCCCTCGTGGCTCAGTATGTCGCGCACTTCTGGCGACATTTTTGCGTAGGTATCGTTGACCTTGGTGACGAACTGCACTGAGGGTGGAACGATTATTTCTGGAGTGGCTATGTCGGTTGGCTGTGCACCAGGGGTAGTGGCGTCGCTTTTTGTGTCAGTAGTTTTGTCAGCTGATTTGTCAGTGTTTCTGCCAGTTGTTGTATCCGGTGCTTTGTCCGGAGACTGCTCGCTTTGCTCTGGAGCTTTGCTGCCATCGGTAATTGATTGCTTTTTCGGCTGCCCTTGCTTGTTTGCGCTAGCATCTTGCCAGGCAGGCACTAACTTGGTTTCGCCTTTCTTTATGCCGCCTAAGTGTTTAAAGACATCGTCGTAGAGCTTGTCTCCCAGGTTGAATTCAACCTCAGCTTCGCCACTGAGATCGCCTTCTTTTCCTTTGAGGTGGAGAACTATTGTTTCGTTCTCTTTTAGATGTGCCACGCCAATCGGCGGTTCTTGGGCGCTTTTGTCAGTGCTCGCCGGTAGACGTACTTTGTCAGGTTCACCGGCTTTGCTGTCATCTATTTTATTGCCGCTACCAGGTCTGTTGCTGTCAGCAGGTCTATTGCCGCCAGTCTTGCCTTCGCCGCGCAAAATATCCACAGAATTTAGCTGAGAACGGTTGGCCCCGTCCTCTTTTTTCGGCTCTAGCTTGTCGTTGCCGGATTGGTCATCCATTGATTAAGCCAGCTCTAGGCGATAGCCATAACATTGCCTAGCTAATATAGCTGGCAAATGGCATTCTGGCGCTGGTGGACTTACGTATTGAAAGCCTTTTGACTTTTGAGATTTAGACTTCCTGAGCTTCTGGTAGTTCTTGGAATTCGGGCAAGTCTTGAAAGTCAGTCAGTGCTGAGGCCGATTCACGCTCATGGGCGCGTGGTTGAGCTGGTGCAGGCGCCGGTTGAAAGGCCTCTTTTGCCAATTTCTCCAGTTCCAACACGACATCATCGATGGTCATGTTGTCGGTAATCAATTCAACTGCATCTACTGCTCGCATCAGAGGTGAGACTGCGCGGTTGCAGTCGAGATAATCGCGCTCATTAATGGCCTTCAGCAGGGCCTCGAAATCTGGAGTTTCACCCTGGGCGGCTAATTCTTTTTGTCTGCGGCGGGCCCGCTCTTCGGGGCTGGCGGTCAAGAACACCTTAAGGCCAGCGTCGGGCATCACTACTGTGCCAATATCGCGGCCGTCAATGACGCAAAAACCTTCTCTAGCTAGCTCGCGCTGCTTCTCCACCAATACTGCCCGCACTTTACCTAGAGCGGCAATGCCAGCAGTTAGTTCAGACATACGCTGGGTGCGGATTTCGCGGGTGATTTCTTGACCGTCAACAAATACTCTGATTTTGCCGTCAGAGCTTTCGTCTGCGGGTTTGAGCTGAATATTGCTGTTGCTGGCAAGAGCGGCAATGGCATCGCCATCGGTCAATGGAATGTCGTTCTTCAAGGCTAGCCAGGTTGATGCTCTATACATAGCGCCAGTATCTATATATAGATAGCCCAAGTGGTCGGCTAATTTTCGCGCTACGGTTGATTTGCCGGCGCCTGCGGGTCCATCGATAGCTATTTGTAGCGCTTGAGGATGTCCCACTCGTCTCTCCGGCTTATTTGTGTGAGGGTGCTCTAAAAAGGCTATAGATCCAGTCCAAGACTCCGCCGCTATGTCCAGCTTCGTGGGCTGCATTAGTTTGTGCCTCTTCCAGGGGTTGTCCGTCTTTAATGTACTTGATGATATTTTGTACTTCGCCTTCTTCGGGGAAGCGATCGCTAGTTTTCTTGGAGAAGAGCAGTACTCCCTGGTCTTCGACTTCGAAGACTCCGCCTTCGGCAGGGACGAGTAAGCAGGAGTCGCTTGAATCTTTTTCTAGTTGTTCAGAAAGTTTTACCGCTCTGTCGCGATATCCACATGAAGTGCAGTAAGTGATTTTGAAGCGTTTGTCTGCAGTTTCAGCCATGAACAAGTCCTCTGTTGGTGCTTTTCAGGTTTCCTCTAAGGCTATTGCCTATGGTGTTTTGCGGAATAAACGTTTGTACCATGGCAGGGCCAAGAATGCTTGGTATTGAGAGCGATGTTCTTTCAATGCTTGTTGGGCGTAGGTGAGATCCTGTTTGAGTTCGCCTGTTTCTTTAGCGTTGACTTCAAGCAAGAGCATAGAACGTTGCATCTCTTGCATCAAGCGCAAATCGTCAAGGTGCATGCGGCGCTGCTCTGCCAGTTCTTTTTGGGTGTTGGCTAGCTCTCTCAGTAATTTTTCGACTTCATCGGAGCGATCAATGACGATTGTGGCATGCTCGATATCAGCATCGACAATGCCGTGTTTGTCAGTGCGTTCGCTTGTAGGCCGCACTGTTAGGCCGAAAGAGGCTAATTCTTTTTGTGCCATTTTGCCAGCTGACTGGAAAAATTTCTCAAATGAGAACGGCTCACTGACCGAAGATGGCGATTCTACTGCGGAGTTTGGTGTAGCTGCCATTTTCTTCTCTTGCGATTTGGAGGCTGTTTTATTGGTCTCGGTTTGCTTAACTGAACTCGAGGTTTCAGTAGAACTTGTTATTGGGCTGGCTTCAACATCTTCAATATTGCTATCGCCAGTACCCGCATGTGTGCCGGTTCTTGCGCTTGTATTTGTACTTGTAGCATCACGTCTGTTTGTTTCGCGACGGCTGTGTTTGATACGGAAGCCAGGTGGGGGAATGATGCGCCATTCGTCCACTCCATCGATGCGGACGCGGCGAGCGCTCCAACCTTCGGGGAGGTGGTTGCCCCAACGCCCAAGGATTGAACGCTCTACACCTCTAGTTGACCGGCCCAGCATGCTGGCCGCTTGCTCAACCGTGAGCCAAGGACGTGGCACTTCGTAAGACCAGCTGTCGACATAATTCTCGACATCGTCATCATCATCATCGTCTTGATCTTCTTCAAGTTCTTCATTTTCGCGTTCTTCTTTTAGAGCGCGTGCCTGTTTGCTTTCTTGTGTTGCATCAGGTTTGACTTGGGAACTGTCTTCAACTTGAACGTCGATGATTAGTTCGTGCTCTTCAGTGATTTGTCCGATTGAACCCAGACTGGTTGTCGTTGCTGTTTCTTTCATGCGCATCAGCCTTTGATTACTTGGCCAGTGTTTATTCTACTGTTCTCAAGAGGCCCTGTCTCGCTTCTTGCCCTTTGTTGCGGGTTGATTTCTTTTAAGGCCAGCTTTTCAGCCGCTTTCGTAACTCTTTTACCGCTGCCTGTAAGCAAAGAGGGCGGGAATTAAATTCCCACCCTCGCGCAATATCGCTTATTTTTTCAGCAATTAGCCTACTTAAGCAGTCTGGCTTCAACCTTTTCCCAGTCAATGTTGCTGTAGAAAGCTTCAATGTACTTAGGACGGTCAGCTGGAACGTAGTCGAGCAAGAAAGCATGCTCCCAAACGTCCATTACTAGCAATGGCTGGAATCCAGCAATGTTGCCTTCTTCGTGCAAAGTGATCCAGTGGTTGGAAAGGGTTTTGGTGAAGGGGTCTTGGAACAAGACGGCCCAGCCAACACCGCGCATGGCGCCGACTTTGAAGAAGTCATTTTTCCAAACATCGATTGAAGAATAGGTTTCAGTGATCAATTTACCGATAGCGCTTGATTCTTTTAGCTCAGAACCGCCTGGTTTGAGGTTGCCGAAGTAGTATTCGTGCAGTCTCATGCCGTTGTATTCGAAGCCATAACGACGCTTCAATTCTGCGTACTCAAGCGAACCGCTCTTGCCAGCTTCTGTTAGTTCGATGATTTTTTCGTTTAGATCATTTGTGTTCTTGACATAACCAGCGTAGAGCTTGAAGTGAATTTCCAAAGTCTTGTCTGAAATGCCAGTCAAGCCCAACAGGTGTTTGAAATCCTGAACTGGGTATGGCTTATAAGTAATTTTTTGCTGAAGCATGAAGCTCTCCTATGCAGCGCAGTATTAAGTCTGGATGCGGATCTTGACTGCTATTCATACCATACCGTTTGTGATTATTGAGTGAATTTCATAAAATCTGCATTCTTCTCTAATTTTCTTGTCTCGAATCGGCTAAAAATCACAATACTGTACCTTAGGTCTGTGCTCCGGACGCTAGCGCTTTTGTTCGCGCTGTGGCACCACTGCTGGTGCGGTGCTAAGGCCCGTTACCGCCATTAGGTATGACGTCAAATAAGCAACTAAGGAGCGGAACTAAGGAATTAAGTCAGCCAGACGTTTCTTAACCGAGGGGCCACCGGATGGTTTTGGGGGCTCGCTGCCAGCCTGGCTGGGATTGTCTTGGGTGTTTTCTTGGGCAGCTCTTGCGGCCGCTTCAGCCTCTTCTTTTTTCCTGATTGGTGACATTTCGCCAGTATCGTAGGGCTGTAAGCTTCCTTGCTCAACTGTGAGGTTCTGACCAACAGGCATAGCCGGCAGGTTGTGGGCTGTTGCTGAGGAACTTCCCTGGCGGTTGCGGCCAGATATTGCCTGATCAAGCTTGGAAGTCTTCGGCGCCTGATGCTCGCCGGTGCGACTCTGTTGCAGGATATTTTGACTGGTAGTTGATGTTGTGCCGATATTGCTAGCTGAAGCTGCTGGAGCAGGTGGAACCGCTGCTTGGTTTGTGGTTGAAACTGTTCCCTGTTGGGGCACTAGGTTCTGGCTTGTGGTTGTGCCCTGAGCGGTCGCTTGAGGTGCAACTGCTTGAGGTGCAACTGGTTGTGGAGCTGTTGTTACTTGTTGCACTGGCAGGCTTTGAACCTGAGCTTGAGCCGTTTGTGCTGCATTGGCAATTGGGAGGGCGGATGAAATAATGGCTGAACTCCAGCCTAGTTGCTTGAATGCCTCTTCTAAAGTCGCTTTGCTCTTCCAGCAAATACCCAGCACAATTACTGCCTGTTCGGTTTTTAAAATGCCCTGGGCCATCAGACTTGAACAGTTCATGGCAATGCCCAGCAGATTTTGATCGATGGCGCCCGTCATCATCAGCATTTGACCCATTAAGTTGGTATCGCGTGAACCGACTTTGAGTGCTTCTTCGATGTCGGGAGGCCCGATTACGCCAGCCAGTTGCAAAAATTGATAGAGGGGAAGATTTGAGGTTTCGCGTGGGGGCGTTGGTTGCACCCGCTCCACGGCTTCTGCCAGTGAGAGCTTTTCAGTATTTACTAGTTCTAAAACGCGGCCGCACTGAACTTTGCGCAGCTCGCCTTTGCTAACCATGCTTTGAATAGCCAGGGCCGTTTGTAGTACGGTTTCACTAACCATGCCGTTTTTGACCAAAACTTGACCGATTGGTTGTTCGTTGACCAAGCCAAGTTCAACGGCCTGCATCAGTTTTTCTTCGTCTAAGAGTTTGGCCATGACAAGCAGTTCGCCTAAGCGCACTGTTTCATTGGCGAGATGCAGTGAGACACCAGTTTCGGCTAAGGTTTGCTCAATTGGCACTTGTCTTTCTAGGGCAGCGCGCAAGCTAGAAATGGCCTGGTCTCTTGATACTCGGCGATCGCGCACTAATATTTGTGCGTTTAGGGCTGAAGAAAGAAGTTGTTCTGAGAGCCAGCCATTTGTAACCAAGACTCTACCAAGGGGAAGTCCGGTGCTATCACCTTGCACCAGTGCCGCCTCTAGCTGAGCCCTGCTGACTAGACCGGCTTCGATCAATAGTTCGCCTAGTTTGTTAGTTACTTGGTTGACGGGCTGTGCCCAGCCCATTTTTGACAGAGCCTGATCAAGACTGAGGCCGTCGCGAGAGATAACTCGCAAGCTGCCAAGGGCGGTTTCAAGATCAATCAGACCGTCTTTTAGCATCGATTGAGCCTGCACTGCCGCTTGCAGGTGGGGCTCAATAATAAAACCAGACATGATCAGTACACGACCAACCGGAAGCGACTGGGTTTTGGCAATTAACATCGCCTGTCGCAAATCTTCAGCCTTGAGCAGACCGGCGCCAGTGAGGAGGTCTCCCAGTCTAACTGGAGAGGCCTGTTGTGCAGAATCTTGATTTTCGGGCGGCATCATTCGGTTTATTCCGGCAACTGATCAAGGAGTCTTGATTCTAGCGCAAGACCTGCTCTTGATATGGTCGCTGAGACGGCCCTGAAAAGAAATTGTTTCCACTTCTTGTGTCTTGAGTCATGAGGAGTCTATTACCGAGTATTTTATTCCTGAAAAAATGTGCTTGAAAACCTTACATTGCGAAATTACACTAAAAAATCTAACGGAACTTTACGCTAGGTGAGACGGCTCTTGAGGCACTACTGGTGGTGTCATGACAAAAGCCGGGCGACGAGCGCCCGGCTTTTTGAACACATAGTGTTAAATGTGCAGCCACCTAGTGGTGGAATTTCCCGTTTGGGTTTTTAGTAGACACGAGGTATGACCTAGTTATGCTCTAACCGATTCCTCCGTGAGAGCTTTCGTCCACACAGTATTAATACCCCGGTGGCAATGACTTATAAACCTATTTTTTTGTTGGATAGCTAACATGTTTTTTCGAAATTTGTTGGCCTATAAACCAAAAGCCAGCTAAAGAGCCAAATATCGGCAAAATTTTGTATGGAAATTACGTATGTACATTGGATACACCTGGGTGTAGACTCCGCTTTGATGGATAAATTGCTGCTATCACTCCGCAATAGAATTCTCGTGCCTGTAGTTTGCATGGCCGGAATAGTCTGCTGGCTGGCGTTATGCTCGATTCACTATCAGAGCTATTGGCTGGGTACCATAGCCAAGGTGCAGACCACCGATTTTAATTTGCTCCACCACACTCTTCCAATCACCCTCTCTGCCATGATCCAAGAGGGGCGGGACGATCTCATACAGAAAACTCTAGATTCGAACTATGGTTTGTTCGGCCTGGTTCTGACAGATCCTTCAGGAGAGAACGTTCTTTATAAAACCAACAAGGTTTACCATCGGCAATCCTGGCAGAAGTTTGCCAATGCCGAGGGCTTGGCTCAAGGCAATGAGCCCTACGATTTAATCACCGATCCGCCGCAGCTTGAGCCTTTATTCGTCCATGATTCGCCAAGAGTGGAAAAAGCCAGAGCTACTGGAGCCAAAGTTCGTGGCAAGGTTCTTGGTCGCATCTACTATATGCGTAGTCCGCCGCCACCTTTTGCCGAAGATATTGGCAATTTCTTGTTGACTGGCGTGGCTGAGATGTCTGGCGCAAAGCGCGGATATTTCTACATCTCAATGATGTCCATTGCTTTTTCGCTAGTTGTGCTGTTGCTGGTTTATCTGCGCCGCCGGGGCCTAGAGCTTAAGCAGAAAGAAGTAGAGCATGTCAGACGTGAGCTTGAGATTCGCAAAAAGGCCTTAGAGCATTTGAGTAATGAATTGGCCACCCAGAAGGCACGTAAGGTCTGGTTAGAGCGGGAAGCGGATCAGGCTTATCGCCGTGCGGTGGGCCTTAAGCAGAATCTTGAGCGTCTTCGCGACGCCCTAGCCGGTAGCATGGCCGCTAATAGCGCTAATTCGACTAATCCAAACAGTTCAGGAGTGAACATGCAACCAGGCCGGCAGCCGGCAGTGCAGTCTAACTTCAATGCTGTGCCCGGTCCTGCGCCTTCGTCTGCTTCTAACAACCTGAGCAATTCCGCCGGTCAACAAGTGGTCTCTCATGTGCGCATTCGGCCGCCTGTCAGCCCACCATCGTCTATTCTTGAAGAAATTGAGATTTTAATTCCTGATTTATCTGACAACGCCAAGGCCCTGCGCAGCCAGGCTGACATTCTTCATGATTACTGTAATTCACTAGAAGAAAGACAAGTGGAGATGAAACGCATTGTCGAAGGTGCTTTCAATCGTACCCCTCAAAGAACCATGCCAGCTCAGGCTCCTGCCCCTGCTGACGTGATAGATATGAGCCCGCGCTAATATACTTTGTGCTTTGGTCTTCTCAACATGGCGCTAACTCGTGCTAAGCTAATTCTTGACCATTCGGCTTTCGCTTAGGAAAGCTCCCGCCCACCGCTGTAAGCGGTCGGTTGTTCTTATTGTTGGTACTCCATTGCGGCAGTGCCCTTTCAAGGCTAATTTTGCATGAAGCAAATCTCGGGTTCTGGTAAAAAACTTTCTCTCGCTCTTTCAGCCCTGCAAGAGGCTAGCAGCGAGCCGGTTTATCGTCGTGGTGTGCAATACTATCGACGGAAAAAAGTATTGAAATACTCTGAAAGTGAGGATGGCTCTCAGATTGAGGCTCTCGTTATTGGTTCAGAAAAAGATGCCTACAAAATTGTCGTAGACATCGATTCGCCTAATGCCTTTAAGGCATCCTGCTCTTGTCCTTATTTTGAAGATGTCTGTAAGCATTCTGTCGCCGTTGTTCTAACTCATATTGCCAAGCATAATCCGGGCATCAGGTTCGACATGGCCGATGAGCAGAAGCGTGAGAGCCCACAAGAGAAGGGCCCTCGAGCTAAAGAATTGCTTGACGACCCCCGTGAAGAAGGGGTCGTTGCCGACGAACGTGATTTTGAATTAGGCTTGTTGGTGCTAGAAAAGCCACTGGCAATGATTGTTGGTGTCGTGCCTAACGAACCCCAGGGCAAAGTCAACATTCTCAAGGTGCCGGTAGAAGTTGTGCCGACCTTGCCGCCCGATTCGCGCATCCAGCGCTTGGCCAAATATCTCACCGGTCTACCCCAGACAACCAAAGGGCCAGCTGGCGGCCACCGCATTCCGCGCGGTGATGAAGGTACGGTGATTGGTC
>CALRJJ020000135.1:0-9774 GCA_943367505.1 Flavobacterium psychrophilum
CAGCTTGAGCTCTGGCTCTCCCAGATTCTTTTGCTTCTGAATAATGGTAGATTCATATACTAGACCAGCTTTTTCAAGGTGCTTCAGTTGGTCTAGCAAGGCGATGCCTTCCATCACAGAAGACTGCAAGCTTTTCTCGACTGACTGCATTTCGGTGCGCACGCCAGGTTTAAATAAGAAAGTACCTGATCTCCAGGTGACTAGTTCCTTGATTGCTTCATCGCCTCTATTGTTTGACGTTTGAGCATCTTTAGGAATACCGTTCTCAAAATAGACATGTCCGACAGCTGCCGGTCCTACAACTTCAAGCTTGCCAGTGACTTGCTGCATGCCAATGGTGGTGAGGACGTTGTTCATCGGATTTTGCTCGATAGTGCCTTCTATCGAATTGGTTTTTACTGGAGCAGCGGCAATGGTCGCCGGTGCTTCGGAGAAGAAATCAGCAGGAAGTGTGCCCTCTGGCATACTCTGAGAGCCTGATGGACTGACTGGTGATACTGGCTTTTGCCCGGGGTTGAAGCCGCCAGTGACGGGGCTGCTTGGCTGAGGGAAGTTGCCAGTGTTCGGATTGGCAGCCTGTGCCTGCTGAATAGCCTGGGCCATGCCAGTGCTCTGCATGCCAACTTGTGACTGTTGTTGGAAGCCCCCAGTCTGCGGACTCTGGAAGTTACCAGTCTGCGGGCTTTGGAAGCCATTGTTCTGAAAAGAATTACTGTTGTTCTGGCTTGCAGCGGTCTCTTCAACTGTTCTCCAGCCGTTTGTCACCGCCGGAGCGGGTTGGCTAAACCCGCCTTGCAGCGGTTGTTGTGGAAAATTCTGTCCGCTGAATTGGCCAGACGGCGCACTGTGCTGGGAAGTTGAGAAGCTGCCCGAAGTAGTTGAATTGCCTGAAATCGAAGTTCCTGGCGGAGACATGGCTGGCATGCCCTGTCTTGTGCCGAATTGTCCACTCGCTACTGGGTTAAAGCCACCGGTAGAATTGACTGCCTGAACTGTTCCTGTAGTTTTTTGGTGGGCTACGTCGAGCATTGCTACGACGTCATAAATCATGTGCACGTCGGAGGTCTCAAAGCGCCAGACCATTTTCGACTCGCGCCCGTTGTTCTCCCAGATGTTCCAGACTGGGTGGGGTGTCACTCTGTCGAACTTGACATGGATGCTGTAGCTCATGCTTGACTGTGGCACTTGCCAGACTAGCTCAACCTCACGGGCACGGTTCTCCCGAGCCTGCTCATAGAGCGCAGTCAGCTCTCTAACGCCAGGAGCGCTAGTTTGCTTTGGTAACCTGATTTTTGACTGGTCTGAGCCTCTACTTGGACGGAACATATGGGATTCTTCATTAGTAAGATAAGTCTACTAGTTTAAGGTACCACGGCAGCGTCAACATCAATCGTAGTCAATATGCTTCAGGATCTGTCACTTTAAGGTGTTATCTGACACTCCTGACGTCTTCGCTGAGTCGTTAACCGAATCGTTAGCTATATCACTGGCAATCTTGTCGGCTAATTGATCGGCGACAAATTGGTGCATTGTTTTGGAGAAATGGCTGCCATCAAGGAAATAAGGTTTGTAATTCTTGCTAGGTAATTGTTCTTGTAGTCTTTCATCTATATTGATGAAACTGGCATTTGCAGCTGTTGCTGTGGCTTTTAAGCGTTCTTCTTCGGCCCGGTTGCGTGAAAGAATATATTCGCCTGGGTGCACCATGGGAGTGCGCATAATCAGCAAAGCTGTTTGATCACTGGCGCATTCTTTGGCGAAATTCTTGAACAATGCATCAATTAGATACCAGTAGCAGGTGACGAACTTTTCTCTGGTGCTCTCGTCGGCAATCAAGGTTGGTGCAGCTTTGGTTTGCTTCAGGGGGCTGCCAAGGCCAGACCAGCTTTGTTGCAGGCGGCCAAAGGTACTCCAGATGCGGCTATGTTCTCGGAGAAAATGGGTGTTGGTAAGGCGTTTGCCTTCCTTTGAACGATAAAAATTGCTTACAGTGGTGTTGTCGTACTTAAGCGTTCCGTCTTCAAGGGGAAATAGTACGGGCCTAACAAAAGCAAGGGACGGCCTACTGTCAGGCAAGACTTTTTCGGTTTCGCCCACTCGATAGGCGACAATTACTAGATCGGGCTGGAATGATTTTCCTAGGCTTTGATAGCGCAGGTAGTCTTGAGCAATGGAGTAGTTTGATACTCCAAAATTGAGTACTTCAACTGGTTTGCCTAGTTTTTGGCTCAAGTTTTTGGCTAGCAAACTACAGTAATTTAGTTCTCTTGGCACTTGCAGCGACTCTACATAAGAATCGCCAAAGACGCCAATGCGCATTGTGCCAGCTGGTTTACTCTGGGCAATCTCGTTATTCTGCATGCCGAACGAGTTAAAGGTGAAACTGCCAAAACCTTCGCTACGTTGAGTAATTCTCTTGTTGGCAAAAGGCTTGAAGCCTAATTTCAAATCGGGCATGAGGTGATCAGATTCGCCAACACGAGCAAAATAGAAGACGCTTTCAACTAAGAGCACGCAGACCAAAGCGTAGAGCAGGAATTGAAAACCAGCAAGCATGTATGGATAGGTTTTATTGGCGCCACCACTGGTAGTGTCGTGGCTGTTCTTTTCGTTGGTTTTAGCTAGATCTGTTTTCATCTGCTTTGCCTAGAATTGGAAATATATGAAAGGAGTTTTGCCCGCAGGAGAAAGACCAAAGGCGCAGAGAAACACGGCGATATACGAAACTATTCGGGCTGGTGCCAGTGGTGTGAGGCTGGCTCGCAAACCTTGGGGCAATAGTCTTTGCCATTGCTCCTTTCTGTCAATTAGCAAGCGACTTGCGCAATAGGCGACCAGGGCAACTGCAATTGGATACTTCTCCAGTGATTCAGTCAGGCAGCTAGAGCTTTGGCTTGAGAACATGGCCTGCAATATCTGCAGGCTTTGGCTAATGGTGTCGGCTCTAAAGAAGACCCAGCCGACAAGAACAAACAAAAATGTTAGTAGCGCTGACAGCACCATGCCGCTTTTCGTGGCATGAAACTTTGTCAAAATTCTAGCTAGAGCCTGGTCTTGCTTTACCAGAGCATCATAGCTATGGCAGATAACCAGGCCAATACCATGGAACGCTCCCCAGACCACATAATGCCATGCTGCCCCGTGCCAGAGTCCGCCTAGAAGCATGGTTATGATCAGATTGCTGTGGCGTCTGGTCAAGCTGCATTTGCTCCCACCAAGCGGAATGTAGAGGTAGTCGCGCAGCCATGAGGATAGTGATATATGCCAGCGCTTCCAGAAATCAGGCAAGTTTTTTGCGATATATGGCCAGTTGAAGTTATCTGGCAGGTCAAAGCCCAACATGATTGCTGAGCCGCGTCCCATATCGGTGTAACCGGAAAAGTCACAGTAGATTTGTCCGGCGAAAGCGCAGGCAGCGATCCAGGCTTCGAGGCCGCCAAGGGAGCTACTGTTGGCGAAGCCCGCATTGACAATTGGAGCTAAGTTGTCGGCAATTGCTACTTTCTTGAACAGACCTTGAAGAATGAGGCGTAATCCACGTTCTAGTGCAGCACTTGAGAAAACGCGAGGGTATTCGAGCTGCTTGATAAAATCTTGATAACGCTTAATTGGGCCAGCAATCTGTGAGGGAAAGAATGAGGCGAAGAGCGAGAAATTGACAAAGTTGGCAATGGGCTTGCCGCCTTTGTAGACGTCGGTTAAATAGTGAATGAATTCGAAGACAAAGAATGATATTCCTAGAGGTAAGAGAATATTTTGCAGAGGAAAGCTCAGCGACTGAGCTGGTATTTGCAGCCAGGGTCCAATTAACTGGCTGCCTTTATTCCAGCTTTCAATGGCAAAGTTGGCATACTTGTAATAGCTAAGTGTCGCTAGATTGAAAATCACACCGAGGGCGAGGTAGCGTCCGGGGTGCTTGCCTGAACTAATGGCTTGTCCCAGTAAATAATTACTAACAGTAAGAACAACCAGGAGAAAGCCGTAGATAGGCAGCCAGCTCATGTAGAAGTAGAGACTCGCTATCAATAAGAAGGCAGCGCGGAAGCGATGAGGAAGCAGCCAGAAGGCCAAGACCACCACTGGGAGAAACAGCAAATAAGTGAGACTGTTGAATAACAAAGGCGCTTCCATCAATAAGGCTTTCAAAATATAGCGCTGTTTGCTTGGCCTTGCCTTGACAAATACTTATCAACTATTTGTGTATGATCGAAAGCTAGAGCACACTAGCAATCATCGAGAGTTGTTTTGTCCCGTCTAAAAACTATCTTCTGTCTAGAGAAAGTCTTGCCAGTAATTGCTTTGGTAGTTGTCGAAATTTGCTGCTTTTTTCCCACTTTGCGTAAAATTGGCTTCTACCTTGACGACTGGGCGACTATGGCTTACTTACATTTCGCACCGAAAAATCAGGGTATTTTTGAGTTTTTTAAATACTATCTTCTCAACGACTCACGGGTGCAAAATCGACCGCTTGAGGTTGTCCATTTTGGTCTGATTCACTGGCTTTTTGGTGGTGAGCCGCTTCCTTTCCATCTCATTAATGGGCTTATGGAAATTCTGGCTGGCTATCTTGCCTACCTTGTGTTTCTGCGTTTGTCTGCCTCTAGAGCCATTTCTCTATTGGTGGCTATCTATTTTATTCTGCACCCTGCCCACGATTCGAGTCACTACTGGGTCATTTGTAGCTCCGTAACTTTGAGTCTATGTCTTTATCTGGGCTCTGTCTTATCGACTTTGCATTTTGTCGCTGCTCTTGAGACTGCCAAGGCAGGCCAGTCTCGCACGGCGATGCTGCTCTGGGCTAGTGCCAGCAGTGTGCTTTTTCTACTGTCCTTACTAAACTATGAGACTCTACTGCCCCTGGCTGCAGTCAACGTATTGTTAGCTTTCTTTGTGGCGCATAAAGCAGGTCTTGCTCTAAGTACTGCTGTTAAAGCCACTGCTTCTGTGGCTGCCTTTATGGCACTGCCAGTGGTGCTGCTTTTGAGCTACCTGAAGCTCTTGATGCCGCTTTTAGGAAAAGGCTATGTGCACGGAGTGGTCTTCGACCTGCGCACCATGCTCAGTATCGTCGCTAAAGGTCTTGACTTGAACACGCCATGGACCCTTTGGCAATTCATTTTGCAGCAGGCTGGCAACACCCTGGGTGAAATCTCGAAAGGCGATTGGCTCAATCTCCTTTTCGTGGTGCTAGCATCGTTTTTGTCTGTACTTCTCTTGTGTCGAGTTGATTGGCGCCATAGCGAGGATTCGAGTTCAGGCCCTGCGGGGCTATGGCTTGTGCTCATTGGCCTGATTGGTATCGTTGCTTCTTACAGTATTTTTGGCCTTAACGCTGAGTATGAGCCAACTTACTACACCATAGTCAATCGTATTAATATGGGTGCAAGCTTTTGTTCTGCTATCGCTTTGCTTGGCTTATTGAAGCTAGCTGGCGACAACTTAGCCCCTAAGGCAAAAGTGGCAGCTCCTTTTGTTTTAGGTTTAGTAGCAGCTTTCTTCGCTACTGCTTTTTCGCTCACCAACTTTGCTTTGGCTAAACCTTGGGTGGCGTCGTGGACGGCCCAGACAGCAATCAGAAGAAATCTGGTCGGGCGTGCTGCCGAACTTGGTCGCGCCCCTTCTCTGCTACTGGTGAATTGTCCGCGCTATGTTCTCTGGAGCCCGGTCTTTGACGGCGTCTGGGATTTTTCCAACATGTTGCGTATAGCTTTAGACGATTTTAACGTCAATGGCAATGTCATCTCTGAGCGTCTTATTCTTGATGCCAAAGGCGTAACCGATATCTCCCATGGCTTTCAATGCGGTCAATATCCATTTAGTAAACTGTTCTTGTTTGTGGCACCAGAAGGCCCTTTGGAGCGCGTCGTCGATGGCCCAGGGTTTGTCGAAACTGTTGAGCGCAGAGGAATGAGCTTTGGTCTTGCTCCTGACACTATTGTAAAGTGGAAAAAAGAGCTCCACAGCTCTTTGTATTGACAAGTGATAAGCAGTTTATCCCTTTGGTAAGCTTGCGAGGATCCTTCCAGGGCTTAACTCTTCAGTCTTCTATAGCCATTGCTAGATAATTCAAATCTGGACATACTGTTGTACTTTCCTGTTTCTTGATATCCTTCTGACGTTGCCCATTCCTTCTGCCAATTTTGATGCTGGGAGTCCAAGCTTGTTAACTGCGGCAAAAGTATATTCATCGGCTTTCTATGATGAAACTCTGCTCACTTCGATGAGATCGGCCGATGCTGTGGTACCGCTGATTCTTGAATTGACGGGTGCTAAAAGCGTCGTCGATCTGGGCTGCGGAACTGGTAGCTGGCTGCACGTCTTTAAGAAGAACGGTGTTGCCCGAATATTGGGTGTCGATCGCGATAGCCTCAGTCGGGCCAATTTACAAATTGATGCCAGTGAAATCGTTCAGCGCGATTTGACCCAGACATTGGATATTGAGCAAACCTTCGATTTGTCTACTTGTTTAGAAGTTGCCGAACATTTACCGGCCGAATGTGCTGACAAAATTGTTCAGAATCTCACTGACTTGGCTCCAATAGTGCTTTTCTCTGCTGCAATTCCTCACCAAGGTGGAACTAACCACATTAACGAACAGTGGCCTGAGTACTGGGCTGCTCTTTTCGCCGCTCGTGGTTATCGCGTGGTTGACTGCATTCGTGATTCGATTTGGAAAAACGAAGAAGTTGCATATTGGTATGCGCAAAATCTACTTTTGTACGTGCGCGAAGATGTTTTGAACAATAGCCCCAAACTGCTTGAGTTTGCTAAGCACACTAACCCAGCTCGTTTGACTCTGGTTCACCCCAAAGTTTATGTGAAAAACTATAAAACTCTTAGAAGTCCAAAGCTCTTTTTGATGCGCATGCTCTGGAATTGCTTGCCAAGGGCGATCCGCTTGCGGTTGGTGAAGCCCCTCAGTGAAGTGATCTGGAAGCAAGTCTCAACTAAGTATTGACCTGAGATAACTGCTTCTTAATACAGAGAAGTGAATGTTTAGCGCTAATCACTAGACTAGCGACTAGCCAACCTTTTAAACTACTGCAATGAGTTTCCCAGCCACCGACAGCCAGTTTAGAGTAGAAGTTTCGAATGTTTCGAAGCGCTACAACATTTATAATCGCCCAGTTGATAAGCTTCGCGAGATTCTTTCTGGTAATCGCCAGTGCTATCATCGTGAATATTGGGCACTTCGAGACATTGATATTCAGTTCCCTCCGGGAGTGACTGCACTAATTGGTCCTAATGGCTCGGGCAAGTCGACATTGCTGCAGATTATTGCTGGAGTTCTAGGGCCGACTACCGGAGCGGTCACCCGTCAGGGGCGGATTACAGCCATTCTTGAGCTTGGTGCTGGATTTCAATCAGAGTACACCGGTCGTGAAAACGTTATTTTGAATGGCATTATTCTCGGTATGTCCAAGCAAGACATAGAGAAGAAAATGCCTTCTATTGCAGAATTTGCTGAGCTGGGCGACTTTTTTGATCAACCGATCAAGACTTATTCAAGTGGTATGGTGGTGCGCTTGGCCTTTGCTACGGCGGTCAGTGTAGACCCTGAAATTTTGCTGGTAGATGAAGCTCTCGCTGTGGGCGATTTGTATTTTCAAAATAAGTGCAAAGAGCACATCTGGAGTATGAAAAATGCCGGCAAGACAATTATATTTGTCAGCCATGATATGACGGCAGTGTCGCAGTGGTGCCAACATGCTGTCCTCCTCAATGGCGGTCAAATTCGCAAGCAGGGCTCAATTGATGATGTATTGCCCATCTATGAAGAATTGATGGATGATCGCGAGCTTATGAGGGCAAAGGAATTTACCTTGCCTCCGTCAGCATACGGAGCTGAAGCCGGGTGATTCAGAGCCTTCCTGCTGCAGGAAAACCGAAATTTTTTTTCGGGCATTTTTTTAAATGCGACCTTGTGGCAATGCTCTTTCTTCTTGTCTTTACTGTCCTGGTATTCTTTCGCACGGTCTTTCAGGGCAAACCAATTTCAAAACTGAGTCGCCTGGCCAATTGGGACTCTGCTTTTCAGCAATATAGCAATGCCAGCGTCGGCAGTTGCGATCCATCATTAGTGCAGTTGATGTTGCCTAACTACTTTTGCGTGGCTAAGTCTTGGCACAATTTTGTCGCGCCGCTGTGGAATCCTTACAGTGGCTGCGGCATGCCCATGGTTGGCGATATTTCTGCCGCTGTCTTTGCCCCTCTCCACCTGGCGTTGGCACTATTTCCTTCGGCAAAAACTTACAACTTGATTCTTGTGGGCGAAGTGATGCTGTGCGTAGTGGGTGCCTATCTATTGGCTCGACTGCTTAGTTTAGAAAAACTACCGGCAATTTTTGCTGCTATAAGTTATGCCTTTTGCCCCTACATTCTCTACTACTTAGAGCTCCTTTCTGGTACATCCCAAGCGCTTTTCCCCTTGCTGTTTGCTAGCTTTGTCTGGGCTGCGCGCTCTCATGGTGTCTGGCCCCTTATCACTGCAACTATTGCCACTGCTAGTTTTGTCTTGTCGGGCCATCCCGAATCTAGTCTTTATGGCGTGATGTGTGCTGTGACTCTCTATTTTTCGGTGGGAGTTTCTTCACTGGGCAAAGCTCGAAACTCTTTGCTTTCACTTGTTCCAGGTCTGTTCTTCATCGGGGCTTTTTCAATAGCTCTAACCTCGCCAATGTTATTGCCCTTCGTCGAGTACTTAAGCTGTGGTGATTCCTACAAGTATGGCGACAGTCAGGCCGCCTTCGCACCCTGGCAGGGAATTCTTCTCAATATTTGTCAGCCCTGTTATGGCATGGCAAGCCCATTTCTAGGAGTGGTCACCGTCACTCTACTGCCGTTTTGTTTGGCTGCGTGCAAGAGACAGAAAGCTATGGTTGCTCTGCTTTTAGCGATCTCAACCATTAGTTTGTTGTTGATTTCGCGCTGCGGTTGGCTTGACCAGTTGTTGACCATGCGGCCGCTTTCTTATCTCATTACCGTTTATCTCATCCCCTGCTTCTTGCTATTGATTGCCATGTTGGCGGCAATTGCATTGCAAGCCGTTTCTCGCCAGAAATGGCTGTGGCAATGGGCTTGGCTCAGTGCCGCGCTTTCTCTTTCGTTGGCATTGCTTATCTGTGTCGGCAAGTGTAATTTGCAGAGTTTCAACTTCGATGAAACTTTGCCTGCCATGAAATATAAGCTGTCTGATATTGCTGTTAATGCTGCGCTGATTGCAACGTTTTTTTCGTTAGTATGGCTCTCTCTGCGCAATCCACTAAAGCGAATTGTCGATTTTAAGACCAGCTTTGCTTTGCTGGCTATTTTGATTAACACCATTAGTTTGTTGGTAGTAGCTAGATATTCACTACCCGTGCAACCATATTTTGACTTCCCCAAAACTGAGCTGAGTGATTATCTCCTGCGAGAACCAGGGCGTGCCCTCTCTCTAACTGAGCATGTGCTCAAGCCAAACTCTAATATTGTTTATCAACTCAGTTCATTGCGGGTACATAACCCCATGCAGCCTGCTCGCTTTGCCGATTTTACAACGCTTTGTGGTGCTCGTCTTGATGAGTTTCGCAATCAGACCTACGACACCGTTACCCCTCTAGTCGACCTTGCCAGTGTTCGCTACTTAATTCGGCAGTTTAAGCCTCTCCCAGCTCGTTACAAACTTATCTATACAACTCGAGAAGGTATTGCTGTCTATGAAAATTTGCATTGCCTGCCGCAGGCATACTTGGTAAATCGTTTTGTCAAGGCCGCAGATCGGGCCGATGCTCGGGC